>DASSGC010000465.1:0-9514 GCA_035693765.1 Acidimicrobiales bacterium | reverse complement strand
GTCGGCGATGTGCGCGGGAGTTCCTCCGGCGTCCGTCCAGCTGTGGCTCATGCCCGGTGTGACGCACGACGAGGTCGTTGGTCGACCAGCCGAAGCCGAAGCCCTCTACCAAGAGGCCGAGCGGATAGGGCGCTCGCCACGGCCTACGCGTGGGGATTTGGCGTGGAAGCACCAGCTCCACAGCTCGGCCGACCGGCAGCGCAGCACGGTGACACGCGCGGGCGTGACCTATCCGCTCGAGTCCCAAGACAGCGGTCGGGAGCTCGACGACCGGTCCATCACCTCAGCCACCATTGAGCAGCGCGCTCACCTGGGTCTCGATGATCGCGGTCGCCCGACGGGCGCCGTGCCGGCCGAGCATGAGGCTGTGCATCAGCCCGTCGTTCAGGGCGACCAACGCGCAGGTGAGGACCTCGACGTCGAGATGTGCGGCGAGCTGACCCCTCGCCTGCGCTTCGCGGAGCGCCCGCCCGATGATCGTTGACAGGACCTGCTCGCCCTCGAGGAGGACCTCTGCCTTGAGCGGTGAGCGCACATCGCTGGAGAGCCAGTGCTGGAGCACACGGGCCTCGGTGTGCAGCTTGGAGGTCAGCGGGAGGCGGTGGCGCAAGGCGACGACGAGGACTTGAGCCGGATCAGGGCTGCTGCCCAGCCGAGCGATCGACCGCGCCAGCCGAGCGTGCTTCGACGCCATTCGGCTGCGGATCGCCGCTGCGAGGATCTCCTCCTTGTCCGAGAAGTGGTGCTGGAGCATGCCGACGGACGTCCCGGCCTCGGCGGCGATCGCCCGCATCGACGCGCGCTCGACTCCGTCGCGCTCCGCGATCTGCCACACCGACTCCACGTATCGCTGCCGCCGCGCCGCCCGATCTTCCGGTCCGAGCATCCCTCACCAGCCGTCGACGCACACTGCCTTACGACAGTGTGCCGCATGATCACAGTAGACGTGACATCTCACTGTCAGTACAGTGTATTGCGGTCGCATCGGTCAGCGGGACGATCGAGGGGGGGACCATTGGCGGAAGAACGCGAGCGCTACGTCGTCATCTCGTCGGACAGCCACGCCGGCGCAGACCTCCGTGGCTACAAGCCCTACCTCGAGAAGCGGTGGCACGAGGAGTTCGAGGAGTGGGCCGCTTCCTACTTCGACCGTGGGCGGAACTCGACGCGAAGTCGGAGTTCAAGGCCGGCGTCTCGTCGTTCATGGACCCGCTCAACTGGGAGAGCGACCGTGGACGACATCAACACGCCGGTACGAGCCGACGAGATGCCTGACGATCCCAACTTCGCCTTCATCCTCGAGGCCCATCCCGGGCTGAGCAACATCGTCGGCCCGAAGGCGTCGTCGTGAGCTCGACCTGGCCGAACGAACAGGAGCACACCTCGAAGCTGCGCTTCGGAGCCTTCGCCGCGCCGTTCCACGCCCATGCCGGGCAGAACCCGACCTTGGCGCTGCAGCGCGACCTCGAGCTGGCCCAGCTGCTCGAGCGGCTCGGCTACGACGAGGTGTGGTTCGGTGAGCACCACTCGGGCGGCGCCGAGCTGATCACCTCGCCCGAGCTCTTCTGCGCCTGGGTGGCGGCGCAGACGTCGCGGATCAAGGTCGGCACCGGCGTGGTGTCGCTGCCGTACCACAACCCGCTCTGGGTGGCCGACCGGGCGATCCTCCTTGACCACCTCAGCCGCGGGCGCTTCATGCTCGGCATCGGGCCCGGCATCCTCGCCACCGACGCCCACATGGTCGGCCTCGACCCCGCAGAGCTGCGCAACCACCTGCAGGAGGACTTCCCGGTCCTCATGCACCTCCTCCGATCCGACGAGCCGATCTCGATCGACACCGGGCGCTACAAGCTGCAGGACGCCCGTTGCCAGCTCGACCGCTACAGCGACTTCGACGTGGCGGTGGCGTCGATCTTCACGCCGTCGGGCCCGCTCCTCGCGGGCCGCTACGGGATCGGGTTGCTCCAGCTCTCCGGCCTCACGCCCGAGGGCATGGCGGTGCTCCCGAAGCACTGGGACGTGGTCGAGAAGGCCGCCGCCGATCACGGCACGTCGCCGAAGCCCGAGGACTGGCGCGTGGTCGGGATCATGCACATCGCCGAGAGTCGCGACCAGGCGATCGAGGACGTGCGCTTCGGCCTGAGCGAGTACTTCGACTACGTGCAGAACACGATGGGGTCGGCGGGCTACGCGGCGGCCGGTTCGACCTTCGACTCGCGCCTCGAGTGGGCGATGTCCACCGGCAACGCCCTCATCGGGACGCCGGACGACGCCATCGCCAAGCTCGGAGAGCTGGTCGACGCCTCGGGTGGTCGCGTCGGGGCGTTCCTGTTCTGGGCCCAGGAGTGGGCCTCTCCCGCAGCGACGAACCGCTCCTACGAGCTGTTCGCCCGCCACGTCATGCCCCGGTTCCAAGGCACGACCGGCCGGCTTGCAGCATCCCGTGCCGCGGTCGCCGACGCCTCGCCCCGGCTCACCGCCCGCCAGACCGAGGGCGCTCTGAGGTTCATCGAGGCGACGAAGGACCGAACGGGCTGATGTCCGGCCGGTTGGCAGGACAGCGCGCGTTCGTGACCGGCGGCGCCTCGGGCATCGGCCGAGCGACGGTGCACGCGCTCGCAGCCGAAGGTGCGCACGTGGCGATCGTCGATCGCGACGCCGACGCGGCCGCCACGGTTGCGGATGAGGTCACGAACGAAGGTGGCATGGCCCGGTCGTTCGTGGTGGATCTCGCTGACCCGCGGGCCATCGACTCGGTCGTGGAGTCCGTGCTCGACGCGTTCGGGCGGATCGACGTCCTGGTGAACGCCGCAGGGATCTCAGGTGCTCCCCATAGCTCGATCGACTTCTCCCTCGAGAAGTACGACATGGTGACGGCCGTCAACCTGCGTGCGCCGTTCCTGCTGATCCGGGCCATCGGTCAGCACATGATCAGCCGTGGTGGTGGCGGGAGGATCGTCAACCTGAGCTCGAGCGGCGCGTTCCGAGCGACGTTCTCGCCGGCCATCTACGCAGCGACCAAGGCCGGGATCAACGGGCTGACCCGGGCGGCAGCCGCCGATCTCGGCGCCTACGACGTGAACGTCAACGCAGTGGCTCCCGGATTGACGGACACGCCGATGATGGCGGGGATCGGCGGCGCCGACGTCCTCGCCCAGGTGTGTGCGGACGGCCCGCTCTCGAACCTCCTGAAGCGACATTCCGAGCCTGACGACGTTGCAGGCGTGATCCTCTTCCTCTGCCTGCCGGAGAGCAGGCAGATCACGGGTCAGGTCATCCACACGAGCGGAGGGCTGGTGGTGTGACGACGCTCCGGTCGGTTGGTTCCGAGGAGCGCTCGAGCGTGTCGCGTGGCGGTCTTGGATCCTGAAGCGCGTCGGGCGGACCGTGTTCGTGAGGTCTTCGCGCGTGTGCGCGCGGGTGACGACAGCGTCGCGGATCTGTACGCCGAGGACGGTGTCGTGTTGGCGGGAGGCGCGCGCATCGAGGGCCGCGAAGCGATCCGGGCCTTCTACCGGGACACGATCGCGGCGATCCATCCCCAGCCCGAGGTCCAGGTGGTGCTCTCCTGCGTAGGCTCGGACTTCTACGTGGCGGTCGTCGACGTGCCGACCGACGGCGGGCTCATCCACGCGCTCGACCTCTTCACCGTTGACGACGAGGGCATCCGGCAGCTCGAGATCTTCACCCGGTCCATCGAGTAGGCGCGCTCGATGGCCTGGCCGTACTGGTGCACGGCGCCTTCCACGGGCCTTGGTGCCGGCAGCCGGTCCGTGACCGCCTCGATGCGGCGGGCATCCGCACGTCGACGCCGGAGCTGCCCTTCACCCGATGCTCCGGGCGCGGCAGCGCCGGCCGGGGAGTGACGGCCGGCCGTCGCGGGAGAACTGCGTCTCGGGCATGGCCGACCCCGGATCGCCTTTTTGCTGGCCAGCGCCCCCGGTCATTGTTATGGTCTCGCCGGGAACTGACAGTCACCTGTCAAGTCGACGGAGGGGGATTCACGTGGAGCATCGGCGTATCGGGGGGCGGGGATTCGTCGGCGGTCTGGTCGTGCTGGCTCTGCTGGCCACCGCGGGATGCGGGACATCGAACGATGACGACGCAGGGGCACCGACAGAGACCTCGGCGGGCAACGAGACGGCACAGGTTGACTCTGGTGAGTTCGTCGAGATCACCGGTGTGCCCGGCGTGACCGACGAGGAGATCCGCTTCGCTGCACTCGGCACCAGCACCGGGAACAACCCGACCGGCTCCTGCTACCTCGAGTGCTTCGTCGACGGGGTGAACGCCTACTTCGCCTACCGCAACAGCGAGGGAGGCGTGCTCGGCCGACAACTCGTGCTCACCGAGCCGATCGACGACGAGCTCGGTAACAACCAGCAGCGGTCACTGGAGATCGTGAGCGCCGACGACGTCCTCGGCGTTTTCGCAACCCCGCTCATCCCAGCCGGGTTCGCCGATCTGGAGTCCGCCGGCATCCCTGTCTACACGTATCTGACCACCGTGTCGGAGGCCCAGCGCAACAACGTCTTCGGGGCGCCGTTCGGCACCAACTGCCCCGGATGCGTCCGCCTCGACCAGGCGTACCTCGTCAACGAGCTCGGTGCCACGCGCGTCGCAGCCCTGGGCTACTCGGTCGGATCCTCCTCGGACTGCGCCAACGCCGTGGGCGAGACCATCGACTTCTACAGCGACGCCCTCGGTGACGCCGAGACCGTCTACACCAACGGCGGTCTCACCTTCGGTCTCCCGAACGGCGTGGCGCCGGAGGTGACGGCGATGCGAGACGCTGACGTGGAGGTGGTGTTCACCTGCATGGACGTCAACGGTGTGAAGGCCGTCGCCGAGGAGATGAAGCGCCAGGGCATGACCGACGCCGTGATCGTCCAGAACAGCTCGTTCGACGAGGACTTCATCCGTGAGAACGCAGCGGCCTACGAGAACGGGGTGATCATCACCAACGCCCGACCGTCCGGCGAAGGTGCCGACGGCACCGACCGGGCGCTGTTCGAGGAGTGGATCGGCGAGACCGGAGGGACGCTCGGGCCGGAGATCTCCGTCTTCGGCTGGTACCTCGCCCACCTCGCGGTCGCCGGCATCGAAGCCGCCGGCGCACCATTCGACCGGCAGTCGCTGATCGACGCGACCAACTCGCTCCAGGGGTTCACCGCGAACGGTCTGATGCCGGAACGCAACATCGCCGACCAGCACCTCGTGCCTGATGAATCCGACCCCTCCACGCTGCAGTCCCAGCCGTACTGCTGGGTGATGTACCAGGTGATCGACGGAGAGCCGCAGCTGTTCGGCGAGGCGACCCCGGAGCAGCCGTGGGTGTGCTGGCCGGCGCCGGGTCAGGAGTACTCCGACCCGGAGCTGACCAACTTCTCGTAGACCGAGGCGACACCGCCTCGACGTCAGCCGACGTCGAGGCGGTGCTCCTCCACGAACCGCATCGCCCCGGCGATCTGCCGGGCGTTCAGCTCCTCGGCGGTCGCTCCCACCCGTCGGAGAGCGGCGCGAAGCCGCGCACCCGGGTGCAGCTCCAGCCCAGGGCTAGTGATCGCCGGTCAATGTGCCGGCGACGATTTCCTGTGCATCTGAGAGGGAGGTCAGGGTGTCGAGGTTGGCGGCGACGTCCTCGGGCGTCAGATCGTCCTTGGTGATGCCCTCGTTCTGGACGAGGGCGACACGGAAGACCTGGCCGCCGCCAGAGACCAGGATCTCGCCGTTGAGTCGGCACGACTCGTGAGCGAGGAAGCACGCCGCAGGCGAGACGAGCTCTGGCCGGAACTTGGCCATCGTGTCGCCGAACAGGTCCTCCGACACGTCGTAGGTGTGCGCGAGCACCGCCGGCGCCGACAGTCGGGTGTTCGCACGTGGCGCTACGGCGTTGACGAGGATGCCGTGGCGTGGCCCTTCGTTGGCGAGACCGCGAGTGAACCCGAACACGCCTCCCTTGCCGCCGGCGTAGGCCGTTCCCTTCGGGACGATGCCGAAGGCCGCCTCTGAGCAGGTGTTCACGATGCGTCCGTAGCCTGCCCGGATCATGTGCGGCCACGCGGCGAAGGTGACGTTGACGGTCCCCAGGTAGTGGACGTCGGTCATGCGGCGGAACCGCTCGAGTGTCATGTCCTCGAACCAGTCGGGCTCGGCGATGCCGGCGTTGTTCACGACCACGTCGATACGCCCGAAGGCGTCGAGCGCGGTGTCGACGATCGCGGCAGCGGCGGCCGCGTCGGCGACCGACCCGTAGGTCGCCACCGCCTCGCCACCTGCAGCTCGGATCTCCGCGGCCACCTCGTCGGCCGGCTCCGAGGACGCCCCCGAACCGTCGAGCTGGTTGCCGAGGTCGGCCACCACGACCTTGGCGCCACGCGCCGCGAACAGCAGCGCATGCGCCCGTCCTACACCCCGGCCGGCACCGGTGACGATCACCGTGCGGCCGTCGAAGCGAAGTTCATCCATGTGCCGGACCCCCGTTGGACGACGACGCCTCGCACCATAACCCACCATCCGACAACGCGACAGTAGCCTGACACTTTCTGTTGACGGCGGCCTCGCCGCCCCGCTACGAAGTCTCTGGCATTCGGCAGCCACGAGCGAGGGGGCACACATGGCACAAGCAGCCAGGGAACGATCACGGTCGGCCGAGATCCGTCGCCAGTTGGGGTATCCGGTGCTCGATGGCGACGGGCACATCGTCGAGCTCATGCCCGTCTTCCTCGACTTCGTGCGGGACCATGGCCACGGCGCGCTCGTCGAGGCGATGATCCGTCGCCGGGCGATCGAGGACCTCTCGATGGCCGAGCGCCGCGAGGGAGGGATCCTGCCGCATTCCTGGCACGTGCCGGCCAGCACCGAGTACTACGCGACGGTGACGTCGCCGAAGCGGTACCACGATCGTCTCGAGGAGGCGGGCATCGACTTCGGGGTGCTGTATCCGACGATGGGCATCGCCCTGCTCCAGCTGCTCGACGACGAGCAGCGTGTCACGCTGTGCAGGCTGTACAACGAGCTGATGGCCGAGCAGTACCGGCCGTACAACGACCGCTTCACCGTCGCTGCGCTGATCCCGATGAACACCCCCGCGGAAGCGCTGTCGGCGCTGGAGCACGCTTCATCGCTCGGCGCGAAGGTCGGGCTCATCGCCAGCCACGTCCACCGGTCGCTGCCCGGCGCGGCCTTGACCTCGGACGACCCGTTCGGCGATGTCCGGGTGCCGGAGTGGGAGACCCGGGGATGGGTCGACACGTTCGGCATCGACAGCGAGCACGACTACGACCCGGTGTGGGAGAAGGCGGTCGAGCTCGGCATGCCGTTGGGTGCCCACACCGCGGGCATCGGGGCCAGTGACCGGGCGTCGATCTCCAACTTCGTCTTCAACCAGATCGGGCACTTCGCGGCGGCCGGGTCTGCGCTCGCGAAGTCGCTCTTCCTCGGTGGCGTCACGGCGCGGTTCCCCCGGTTGAGGCTGGCGCTGCTGGAGGGCGGTGCGGCCATCGGGGTGGAGACCTACGTAGGCCTCGCCGGCACCTGGGAGAAGCGTGGCGGAGCAGCGATCGCCAGGCTCGACCCCCAGAACCTCGACGAGGAGCGCGTTGCCGAACTGCTCATCGAGAACGACCCGAGCCTGGCCAGCTACACCCCTGAGCAGCTCATCGGACATGCCGGGATGACGCGGGCCCGTGATGACTTCGCCGCCGCGGACATCTCCTCGATCGAGGACATACGAGACCGGTTCTGCACGAGCTTCTACTGGGGGTGTGAAGCCGACGATCCCCTCGTCGGCGTCGCGTTCGATCGACGGGTGACTCCGCTCGGCGCACTCGTGCCCGCCTTCTTCGCGTCCGACCTCGGCCACTGGGACGTGCCCGAGTTCGACGAACCGCTGGAGGAGGCGTACGAGCTCGTCGAGCGGGGCATCCTCGATCAGGAGCAGCTGCGCGACTTCCTCCTCGTCAACCCGGTCCGCTTCTACGGCTCCCTCAACCCCGAGTTCTTCGCCGGTACCGCCGTCGAGTCCGAGGCCGCCTCGATCCTCTCCAGGGACGCTCGGTGACGGGGCGCCTGGAGGGCAAGGTGGCGATCGTCACCGGGGCCGGTTCGGACCCCTCGGCCTCCGGCGCCGGCATCGGACAGGCGATCTCCGCCGTGCTCAGCCGCGAAGGCGCCGCAGTCCTCCTCGTCGACAGGGACGCCGACAGGGCCGAGGCGACGCGACGCTCGCTCGGCGATCTGCCCGGAACGTCGACCGTCTTCGTTGGCGATGTCACGAGCCCATCGGACTGCGACGCCATGGTGGCAGTGGCCAAGGAGCGCTTCGGTGGTCTCGACATCCTCGTGAACAACGCAGCCATCTCTCGGCATGCGCCGATCACCGACACGCCGATGGACCTGTGGAACGACGTGATCGGGGTCAACCTGACCGGCTCCTTCCTCGCCTGCCGGTCGGCCATCCCGGCACTGCTCGAACGAGGCGGCGGCTCGATCGTGAACATCGGTTCGGTCGCGGGGGTCCGCGACACCGGCGTGACCCACCCGGCCTATTGCGCCTCCAAGGCCGGGCAGCTGGGCCTGACCATCGACCTCGCCGGCGAATACGGCAGGCGCAACGTCCGAGTGAACGCTGTGCTCCCCGGGATGGTGGCCACACCCATGCAGGCCTCCTTCGGTGAGCTGACCGACGATGTGCGCGCCCGGCTCAACCTGCTCGGCCGCATGGGCAGCGCCTGGGACATCGCCCACGCCGTGCTGTTCCTCTGCAGCGACGAAGCGGCCTACATCACCGGCGTGACGCTGCCGGTCGACGGAGGTGCCACCGTCGCGATGCCAGCGTCGGCGCATCGCGCCGGTCGCGGATGAGGCGGCGGTCATGGCATGTTTCCACCTCCACGGCGATGACGCCGGAGAGACCCACATCACCCTCCTCGACCTCCCCGTCCACGACAGCGAGGCCGGCACCGTTCGCGGCCTCCACGGCATCCCGGCCACGACGGTCGGGTTCGGCGAGTTCATCGGCCGCAAGCCCGACATCGGGACGCACAACGCCCCCCGCCGGCAGTTCCTGATCGTCCTCCAGGGAGAGCTCGAGATCGTGACGACACTCCAGCAGGTCCAACGGCTTCGGCCGGGCGACGTGCTCCTCGCCGATGACGTCGGCACCAAGGGCCACATCAGTCGCGACGTCGGCGGTGACCCGCTGATGATGATGGCGATCGGGCTCGATCCGGGCTGGCCGTCGCCCCGAACCGCCGGCTGATGTTGACAGACGACTGCCATAATACGGCGCGGCAGTGGTACGGTGCGGTCGGGTCCGAGGAGGAGCACGCGGATGCGGTACAAGGCGATCTCGGCGGATGGTCATGTGAATGAGCCGCCGGAGTTGTGGGTCGAGAACCTGCCGGTGGGGATGCGTGAGCGTGGTCCGCGGGTGATCGAGACGCCGCGGACGAAGGGGCATGCGTGGATCATGGAGGGTCAGTCGCGGCCGTCGGTGATGGGGTTCTCGTCG
>DASSGC010000464.1:0-5457 GCA_035693765.1 Acidimicrobiales bacterium | reverse complement strand
CGACGGTCCCGGCGGCGGCGAGGTGGCGGTGCGGGTCCACCCGGCCATGGTCCCGGCCGACCATCCGCTGGCCTCGGTGCGCGACAGCTTCAACGCCGTGTTCGTCGAGGGCGACGCGGTCGGCGACCTCATGTTCTACGGGCGGGGCGCGGGCGGGGCCCCGACGGCCAGCGCCATCCTGGGCGACCTGATCGACGCCGCCCTCAACCGCACCAAGGGCAGCCACGCCAGCGTCGGCGCGCTGGCCAAGCCCCGCATCCGGCCGATCGACGAGGTCGAGACCGCGTACTACCTCAACCTCGACGTGCTCGACCGCCCGGGCGTGCTGGCCGCGGTGGCCGGGGTCTTCGGCCGCCACGGCGTGTCGATCCGGTCGATGGAGCAGGAGGGCCTGGGGGACGAGGCCCGCCTGGTGTTCATCACCCACGTGGCCCGGGAGGCCGACGTGCAGGCCACGATCCGCGACCTGCACCATCTCGACGCCGTCGACCGCATCACCTCGGTGCTGCGGGTCGTCGGCCCGTGAGGCGAGGAGTCCCGTGAAGTACATCTCGACCCGCGGCCAGGCCCCCATCCTGGACTTCTCCGACACCCTGCTGGCGGGGCTGGCCACCGACGGCGGGCTCTACGTGCCGGAGGCGTGGCCCGCCCTGCCGGACGGCTGGGACGCGCCCCGGCCCTACCCGGAGCTGGCGCTCGACGTGCTGTGGCCCTACGTGGAGGGGTCGTCGTTCACCCGCGGGGAGCTCGGTGACCTGGTGAAAGAGGCCTACGCCACCTTCGACCACCCCGACGTGTGCCCCCTGGTCGAGATCGAGCCGGGACTGTTCGTGGTCGAGCTGTTCCACGGCCCCACGCTGGCGTTCAAGGACGTCGCCCTGCAGCTCGTGGGCCGGCTGTTCGACGCCGAGCTGCGCCGCAGGGGCGAGCGCGCCACCGTCGTCGTCGCCACGTCGGGCGACACCGGCTCGGCCGCCATCGCCGCCTGCGTCGGCCGGCCGATGCTCGACGTCGTGGTGCTCCACCCCGCGGGCCGGGTGTCCGACGTGCAGCGCCGCCAGATGACCACCGTGGACGCGCCCAACGTCCACAACGTGGCGATCGAGGGCACCTTCGACGACTGCCAGGACCTGGTGAAGGCCCTGTTCGCCGACACCGCCCTGCGGGAGCGCATCGGCCTCTCCGCCATGAACTCGATCAACTGGGCGCGGGTCGCGGCGCAGATCGTCTACTACGCCACCGCGGCGGCGGGCGCCGGGCGCTGCGACGTCTCCGTGCCGACCGGCAACTTCGGCAACATCTTCGCCGGCTGGATCGCCCGCCGGGCCGGCGCCCCGATCGAGCGCCTGATCATCGGATCGAACCGCAACGACATCCTCACCCGGTGGGCCCGCACGGGCGACCTGGTCCAGACGGGCGTGGTGCCGACGCTGAGCCCGAGCATGGACATCCAGGTGTCGTCCAACCACGAGCGGCTGCTGTTCGAGCTGACGGGCCGGGACGGGGCGGCGACCGCCGACCTGATGGCCCGGTTCCGGGGTGTCGGGTCGGTCGAGGCGCCGCACGACCCGAGCTTCGTCGCGGCCAGCCTGGACGACCCGGCCACGCTGGCCGAGATCGCCGACCTGCATCGCCGTACCGGCTACCTGGTCGACCCCCACACGGCGGTCGGGATCGGTGCGGCCCGGCGGTGCCGGTCAGCGGCCGACGCCGCCGACCGCCCGGTGGTGTGCATGGCCACGGCCCACCCGGCCAAGTTCCCCGACGCGGTGGAGCAGGCGACGGGCGTCCGCCCGGCCCTGCCCGACCATCTGGCCGACCTGTTCGAGCGGCCCGAGCGCTACGACCTGCTCGCGGCCGACCGCGAGGCGGTGCGGGCCCACGTCGAGCGCTGCGTCGGTACGGCTTGACGCACCGCGCGCGAGCGCGCCACGTTGCGTAAGCTCCGTGCCGGATCGGCGGGCGCCGAGGAGGGCCGATGCGACACCGACGGGATATCGGCCTGGTCGTCCTGCTCGTCGCCCTCGGCGGCGCGGCCTGCGGCGACGACGGTGACGGGGCCGGGGACTCGGGCGAGCGGCAGGAGTACGTCGACGCCATCGTCGCCACCTCCGAGGGCGGCGAGCTCACCGAGGAGGAGCAGACCTGCGTGGCCGAGTCGTTCGTCGACGCCGTCGGGGTCGACACGTTCCAGGACGCGGACGTGACCCCTGCGGACATCGAGGACGCCCCCGAGTCGTCGCCGGCCGACCTGGGGATCGACGTGACCGACGAGCAGGCGGCCGACTTCTACGGCCGGCTGTCCGACTGCATCGACACCCGGGAACTGCTGCTGGAGGCCCTCACGGCCGACGCCGACCTGGCCCCCGACGTGATGACCTGCATCGAGGACGCGCTCGACGACGACCTGGTGGAGGACGTCGTCACGGCCGTCTACACCGAGGGCGACAGCGCCTTCGAGGAGGGCTCGCCGATCGCGACGGCGCTCCAGGAGGCCCTCGCTCCGTGCGAGGAGCTCGCCGGTCGGTGACCCGCCGGCCTTTGGGGGGACTCGTTCGCTCCCGCTAACGTGGCTGCCCGCCGTGCGGACCCGCGGCCACGAGGGGGATGGTGACGATGCGACGATTCGCGTGCGGTTTCCTGCTGCTCGCCGTGGCCCTCGGCGGCTGCGGAGGCGGCGACGCCACCGACGATCCGTCCGCCGACGATCCGTCCACCGACCAGGGCACGGCCGAGGGCACGGCCGAGGGCACGGCCGGCGGCGGCGCGCCCGCCGGGCCGGCCGACGCCGCGGCCTACGCCGACGCGGTCGCGGCGGCGACGAGCGGCACCGGCATCGCGGTCGACGATCAGCAGAACCGGTGCTTCGCCCGGTCGTTCGTGGACGTCGTGGGGGTCGACGCCCTGACCGCCGAGGCGACGCCCGAGCAGATCGAGAACGACCCCGCCTACGCGCCCGACGTGCTCGGGCTCACGCTGACGCCCGAGCAGACCGACGCCTTCTACGCCGGCCTGCAGGGGTGCGGCGACGTGCGGTCGCTCGTGCTCGACGGGTTCGGCTCGGGCGCCGAGCTCACCGAGGCGGACATGACGTGCATCAGCGGGGCGCTGACCGACGAGGGCGTGCGGACGATGATGGTCGCCGCCTACGTGGGCGCCGAGCCGGCGGACGGCGGCCCGCCCGCGTACGCCGGGGTGATCTCCGACCTGATGGCCGCCTGCCCGGAGGCGATGGCGGCCGCCGGCTGGTAACCGCCCGGCGGCGCCCCGGGCGCGACGTCGCCGGCGGGTGGCCCGCTCGATGGCGGTTCCGCGGGTCCCGCTGCGAGACTGGCCGGGTGAAGTACGTGATCTGCGTCCCGGACGGCTGCGCCGACGAGCCCCTCGCCGCCCTGGGCGGGCGCACGCCGCTGGAGGCGGCGGCCATGCCCACGCTCGCCGCCCTGGCCGCCCGGGGCGAGGTGGGCCGGGCCGCGGTGATCCCGCCGAAGATGGCCCCCGGCAGCGACGTGGGGAACATGTCGATCCTCGGCTACGACCCGGCCCGCTACCACACCGGCCGCGCCCCCATCGAGGCGGCAGCGTTGGGACTGCGGCTGCGGCCCGACCAGGTCGCCTACCGCTGCAACCTGGTCACCGTGGGCGACGACGGCACGATGGTCGACTTCGCGGGCGGGCACCCGTCCTCGGACGAGGCCGCGGTGGTGATCAAGGCGCTCGACGCCGCCCTCGGCTCGGGCGCCGGCACCGAGGTCACGTTCCACCCGGGGGTGCAGTACCGCCACATCGTCGTCGCGCCCGAGGCGTGGGCCGACGCCACCTGCACGCCGCCGCACGACCTCACCGGGCATCCCGCGATGCTGCCGCGGGGGGCCGCCGCCCCCCGCCTGATCGAGCTGATGGACGCCAGCCGGGCGGTGGTCGGCGCCTCGGGCCTCGACGCCACCCAGGTGTGGCTGTGGGGGCAGGGCCACCAGCCCCGGCTCCCGTCGTTCACCGCCGCCACCGGCCGGACGGGTGCGCTCGTGACCGCCGTGGACCTGATCCGCGGCCTCGGCGTGCTCACCGGGATGGACATCGTCGAGGTCCCGGGGGCGACCGGGTGGTTCGACACGGACTACGAGGGCAAGCGCGACGCCGCCCTCCGCACGCTGGCCGCGGGGGCCGACGTGTTCCTGCTGCACGTCGAGGCCACCGACGAGGCCGGCCACGCCGGCGACCTCGACGCCAAGGTGGCGGCGCTCGAGGCGTGGGACCGCCGCATCCTGTCGGGCCTGGTCGAGGGCCTCGACGACCTGGGGCCCTGGCGGATGCTGCTGCTGCCCGACCATCCCACCCCGGTCGAGCTCCGGACCCACACGACCGACGCCGTCCCCTACCTGCTCGTGGACTCCGAGATCGACGGCCCGGGAGGCACCTACAGCGAGCCTGCGACCGCGGGCTGCGGGGCCGTGCCGGGGCACGAGATGCTCGGCCGCCTGCTGGCCCGCTGATCCGGAGGCGTCGAACAGGCGCCCACGAGGGCCTGCGGCCCTGGCAGGCCGTGTTTCGACAGCGAACGGCTCGCGCTACAGTACGAGTGTTCTGCCGGGGGGTACCGCTGCATCAGAGCTGATGCCCCAGCGGCCCCCGATTCCCCTTCGGAAAGCGGAGCGGTTCCTCTCCCGAGTTCGACCACTCTGCGACCGGACCGCGGCGTGGCGGCCGTTTCGAGCCTGCCCGCCCGGTGCACGTCGGTCTTCCTGACATGAGGTGACATCCCCCGATGACCGCTGAGCCCACCACCCTCGAACGGTCGGCACTCGAGCGCAAGGACCGCGAGGAGCTCACGACCATCGCCCAGGCGCTGGGGGCCAAGCCGCCGTCGCGCGCCCGCAAGGCCGACATCGTGCAGCTCATCCTCGAGCTGACGGGCGTCGAGCCCGGCGGCGACGCCGCGCCGGCCGCCGCCCCGGCGCCCGACGCCCCCGCGGCGTCCCCCGAGCCGAAGCGGGGGAGAGCCGGCAACGGCCGCAGCAAGGAGGCCACCACCGTGGACGACGAGACGCCAGCGGCACCCACCGCCGAGGAAGCGCCCTCGGAGTGGGAGCTCGAGTTCGGAGGCACCACCGACGTCGTCGAGCCGCCCGCGGCAGCGACGTCGGGGCCGGCCAACGGCGAGAACGGCAGCGTCCGGGCGAAGGCCGGCGACGGCAGCGAGAGCCCGGCCGATGCCGGAGCCGCCACCGGCCGCGGCGACGCGCCGGCCGAGGGCCGGGGCCCCCGCCCGGCCGACGACGAGGGCGACACCCGCCAGGTGCCGGCCCGCCCGGGCGACGGCCGCCAGGGCGAGCAGGCCCGCCAGGGCGAGCAGGCCCGCCAGGGCGAGCAGCCGAAGGGCGAGGGGGTCGACAACGAGGTGGGCAACCGCCGCCGGCGCCGCCGCGGCCGCCGCGGCAAGGAGGAGACCGGGCACGT
>DASSGC010000463.1:0-20484 GCA_035693765.1 Acidimicrobiales bacterium | reverse complement strand
GCGTGGTGTTCGCGCTCATGTACCTGCTCGTGGTCGCCATCCGCCGGTCGACGTTCGGGCAACGGCTGCTGGCGCTGAAGGACAGTCCCGCGGCCAGCGCCACCCTCGGGATCAACACCACGCTGGTCCGGCTGGCCGTGTTCACGCTGTCGGCCGCCATGGCCGGCTTCGGCGGCGCGCTCTACGGGGGGACCCTCGGCGCCGTCGGCCCCCAGAACTTCGCCTTCGTGCAGAGCCTGCCGCTGCTGCTGCTGGGCGTCGTCGGCGGCATCGGCACCGCGGCCGGTGCCCTGGTGGCCGGCGTCCTCATCGGCGGGCTGCCCCTCCTGATCGAGGCGGCGCCCTGGTTCGAGAACATCAACCGGATCCTGCCCGGGACCCTGGGCATCGCCCTGGGCCGCAACCCGAACGGCATCGCCCACAGCCTGCGGGAGGGCTTCGCCCCGCTGCGGCGCCAGCCCGTGCTGGCCGCCGGCACCGTGGTGGGCGTCGTCGCCGTCCTGGCCCTGCGGCTGGGCGACGTCCTGTCCGGTGGCCCCTTCGCCGCCGCCCTGGCCGGCGAGCTCGCCGCCGGCGCTCTGGCCGCCCAGTTCCTGGAGGCCCGGCGCGCACCCCGGCCGGTGCGCGAGACCGACGCGGTGCCGCTCGAGTGGGCCGGCATCGACCGCCCGTTCACGGCCGAGGAGGTCGCCACCCTCGACCGGGTGCTGGGCCTGGAGCCGGGCCCCCGGCGCCTGCCCGCGGGGGTGCGGTCATGAGCGCCGCGCTCGCGCTGGAGGTCAGCGACGTCACCATGCGCTTCGGCGGCCACCTGGCCCTCAACGGGGTGAGCCTGCGGGCCGACGCCGGGCAGGTCACCGGGCTGATCGGCCCCAACGGCGCCGGCAAGACGACGCTGTTCAACATCGTCACCGGCCTGATGACGCCGCAGCGGGGGACCGTGCGGCTGGCCGGGCGGGACGTGACGGGCCTCGCCCCCTACCGCCGGGCGCGGCTCGGCCTCGCCCGCACCTTCCAGCGACTGGAGCTGTTCGGCCTGCTCACCGTCGGGGAGAACGTGGAGCTGGCCGCCTCGGTCCGCCGCCGGCGCCGGGGCGACGGCCCCGACGCGGCGGCGGCCCTCCGCCTGGTGGGCCTGTCCGGCCTCGCCGACGTCCGGGCCGACGAGCTGCCCACCGGCAAGGCCCGGCTGGTCGAGCTGGCCCGGGCGCTGGCCACCGGTCCCCGGGTGCTGCTGCTCGACGAGCCGGCCTCCGGGCAGGACGAGACCGAGACCGAGGCCTTCCGGGACGTGCTGCTGTCGGTGGCGGCTGCCGGCATCGCCGTCGTGCTCGTCGAGCACGACGTGCAGCTCGTGATGCGCACCTGTGCCGCGGTGCACGTCCTCGACTTCGGCCAGATGCTGGCCGTCGGGACGCCCGGGGAGATCCAGGCCGACCGTGCCGTCCTCGACGCCTACCTCGGTGCCGCCCCGGAGGCGGGACGATGAGCGGCCCCGACCGCCGGCCCGCGGCCTTCCCGGCCTCGGCCAACGGGGCCGGGACCGTCGCCGGGGGCCCCGAGCCGCTGGTCGAGCTGCGCGGCGTGCGCGCCGCCTACGGCGTCATCGAGGTGCTGCACGGCGTCGACCTGGCCCTCGGCGCGGGCGAGGTGCTCGCCGTGCTGGGGCCCAACGGCGCGGGCAAGACGACGATGCTCGAGGTCCTGGCCGGGCTCCACCCGCTCAGCGGCGGCGACGTGTTCGTGGCCGGCCGGCGGGTCAACGGGGCCTCGGCGTCCGACCTGGCCCGCACCGGCCTGTGCCTCATCCCGGAGGGCCGCGGCATCTTCCCCAACCTGACGGTGCGCGAGAACCTCCGCATGGCCGCCGCCGCCCGGCGCACCACGGCCGAGATCGAGGTGACCGCGTACGACCGGTTCCCCCGCCTGGCGGAGCGTCGCCGCCAGCTCGCCGGCACGCTGTCGGGTGGCGAGCAGCAGATGCTGGCGCTGGCCCGCGGGCTGGCCACCGACCCGGCCGTGCTCGTGCTCGACGAGCTGTCGATGGGCCTCGCACCCCTCGTGGTCGAGGAGCTGTACCGGCAGGTCGGCGCACTCGCCCGCACGGGGGTGTCGGTGCTCGTCGTCGAGCAGTTCGCCCGCGTGGTGCTGGGGGTGGCCGACCGGGCCGCCATCATGCTCCACGGCCGGGTGACCGACGTCGGGACGCCGCAGGAGATCGAGTCCAAGCTGTCCTCTGCATACCTGGGTGGTTGAGGAGCAAATGAACGACAACAGCAAGCGCATCGACGAGTTCCGGTCCGAGGTGGCCCACATGAAGCTGCGCGATCCCGCCACGGGACTCGACCGGCTGCTCGTGCGGCTCGGCGCGGGCGGGCTCGTGGCCGGCGTCGGGTTCGCCGTGGCGGCCTGGTTCATCTCGCACGGGAGCCGCAACCCGCTCCAGCAGCGCGACGCGATCGTGGCCGCCCTGCTGGGCCTCACCGTGGCGGTGGTCGGCGCGGCGCTGTTCGTGAAGGGTGCGCTGGCCACGTTCCTGCGGTTCTGGATGGCCCGGCTCTGCCACGAGCAGCAGGTGCAGGCCGACCGCATCAGCGCCTCGCTGTCGAGCCGCGAGAACGACCGATCCTCCGGCCGCCCGACGGCGACCACCGGGAGCTGACCACCGAGGCCCCGGGCACACGGCCGGCGACGGTCGGCCGCTCGGCCGGCCGCGGTCGGCGACGGCGCGAGCCTGGCGGCGATCTCGCGCGCTCACGGCACGGTGAGACGCCGGTTCGGCACGGGGTGGTCAGGTCGGCGGGGGTCGTCCGGTGGGGGCGCCGGCGCGGCGGGCGCGGATCCCCGGCGGCCGCTCGGTGCCGCCGGCGCACCGCCGGCCTTCCCGGTCCGCTTGCCGGCCGTCGCCCGGTTGGCGGCGCCGACCTTCTTCGCACTCCCACCCGCGGCCGCCCGCGGCCGGGCCGCCCTGGCGCTGGTCGCCGAGGCGGGGCGGGCGGCGCCGTTGCGGCGGGATGCCGGCTCCGGCTCCGGTGCGGGCTCGGGCGCGGGTTCGGGCGTGGCCAGCGCGACCAGCTCGGCCATCGCCTCGTCGACGTGGTCGGCCATGTCCCACACGTCCGGCACCAGCTCGGCCGCGGCCAGCAGCCCGAAGTCGACGTTGTCCCGGTACGACAGCACCGTCACGTTGAGGCCCGCGCCCTCCGACACCGGGCCCATCGGGTAGGCCGCCACCAGCTCCGCCCCGTCGAGGTAGAGCGGGAGGTCGGGTCCGGGCACGTTCGACACGACCAGGTTGTGCAGCGGCGCGTGGTGATCGGCGATGTTCAGCCGGGAGTACAGCCGGGCGGCCAGCGCGAACGTGCTGGGCGCCGCGTGCTCGGCCCAGTTCTGCAGGAACCGGGCGCCGACGGCGTGGTGGTCCTCCTTCGCCCCCCGGGTGGCCCGGGCGATGGCCCGCAGCCGGTCGCCGGGATCGGCGACGTCGGTCTGCAGGTGCACGAACATGGCCGACACCCGGTTGTCGGCCACGCCCTTGCCGTCCTCGTCCCGCACCGACACCGGGCACATGGCGACCAGTGGCTCGGCGGGCAGCGTCCCGCGCTCGATCAGGTAGCGCCGCAGCGCCGCCGAGGTGACCGCCAGCACCACGTCGTTGACCTTGACGCCGAACGCGTCCTTGACCCTGCGCACGTCGCTCAACCGCACCCGGGCGAAGGCGACCGCGCGGTGCGGGGTGATGGCCGCGCTCCACGGGGTGCGGGGCGCCCGCAGCGGCACGGCGCCCACGACGGCCTCGGGGTCGCGGTGGCGGCTCACCAGGTGCCCGGCCGTGCGCACGGTCCGGCCCACCAGGGCGGGGAGCGACACGGTCCGCCGGACCTGGGACCACAGCGCGTGGCCGACGAGCTCGGCGTCCGACGGGATCCGCTCCGGCGTCGCCGGGTCGGGCGCCGGGGGGCGGGGCTCGGGCTCGGGCGTCAGGTCGAAGAGGTGGATGAACAGCTCGGCGCCGGACACACCGTCGACCGCGGCGTGGTGGATCTTGCCCAGCAGCGCCACGTTGCCGTCGTGGAGCCCCTCGATCACGTGGATCTCCCACAGCGGGTGCGACCGTTCGAGGGGCACGCCGACGATCGAGCCGACCAGCTCGGTCAGCTCCCGCGCCCCGCCGGGGGCGGGCAGGACGTGGCGGCGGATGTGGTAGTCGACGTCGAGGTCGGGGTCCTCGACCCAGATCGGGTGGTTGAGCCGGAACGGCACCTCGACCACCCGGCGCCGGAACGCGGCGTGGGCCAGGAGGCGCTCCGCCGCGAACTCCTTGAGCTGCTCGAACGAGTAGGGCGCAGCCATGGTCGACGGATCGATGACCGCCGCGATGGCCACGTGCAGGTGCATGGCCGGGGTCTCCAGCGACAGGAAGGCCGAGTCGAGACCTGACAATCGCTCCATGACGCCTCCCGTGCACGCGGGCGCGGCGACCGCGTGTGAACGCGCCAGGATGCCACCACCACGGTCCGCCCGCCCCGGAAACGGTCCCGGCGCAGGGAACGGGCGTGTGAAATTCGCTGGGAGCGGGGCGGCGGGCGGGACTACCGTCGTCACCCCCCCGTCCGGCGCCCGCCGGCGCGGGACGCGGATACGCGCGGAGGCTCCCGGTGCCCCATCCCGACCTCGCCGCTGAGCAGACCTACGTCGACCACGCCTACCGGTGCCTCGCCGCCATGCGCGAGCGCGCCGCCTACCTGGCCAGCCTCGAGGAGTCGGCGGCCCAGGGCGTCGACTCCGCCATCGCCCAGGCCCACCTGCAGTACCGGGTCCGCACACTCGACGACGACGTGCCGGGGTTGAGCTTCGGCCGCCTCGACGACGAGGGCGACGCCACCTGGTACATCGGGCGCCGCCACGTCGAGGACGCCGGCGGCGATCCCGTGGTGGTCGACTGGCGGGCCGAGGTGGCCACGCCGTTCTACCGGGCCACCGCGGTCGACCCCCAGGGGCTGGCCCGCCGCCGCCGGTTCATGATGACCGGCAAGCAGCTCGACGACCTGTGGGACGAGGTGTTCGACGACCCCGACAGCGTCGACGCCGCTCACCACGGCGGCATCCCCGACCCGCTGCTGGCCGAGCTGGAGCGCGAACGCACGGGTGAGATGCGCGACATCGTCGCCACGATCGCCGCCGAGCAGGACGTCGTGATCCGGGCCCCGCTCGGCACCTGCCTGGTCGTGCAGGGCGGGCCGGGGACGGGCAAGACGGCGGTCGGGCTGCACCGGGCCGCCTTCCTGCTGTACGAGCACCGGCGCCGGCTCGACGCCGAGGGCGTGCTCGTCATCGGGCCGAACCCGCTGTTCCTCCGCTACATCGCCCAGGTGCTGCCGTCGCTGGGCGAGACCGCCGCCCGCCAGACCACGCTCGACCGGTTGCTCGCCGGCACCGCCTACCGGGCCCGGGGGTGCGACGACGACCGGGCGGCGGCGATCAAGGGCGACGCCCGCATGGCGGCGGTCGTGTCCCGGGCCGTGGCGGGCACGGTCACGGTGCCCGCCGCCGGGCTGGAGGCCGGCACCCGCTGGGGTCGGGTCCGGCTGCCCCACGAGGCGGTCGCCGCCGCGGTGGAGGAGGTCGCCGGGCGGGGCGTGCCGCACAACGTCGGGCGGGCGGCCGTGCGCACCCAGCTCGTGCGGATGGTGCGCAACGACCTGGTCCGCCGCCGGGGCGAGGAGGCGGTGCCGGTCGAGGAGGTCGAGGCCGACCTGCGGGCCAACCGCGAGTGGGGGCGGGCGCTCGACCGGCTGTGGCCCGCGCTCTCGGCGCCGGCCGTGGTGCGGCGGCTGGTCACGAGCCGCACCGCGCTGGCCCGGTCCGGCGAGGGCATCCTCTCCGCGGGCGAGCAGGCCGCCGTGTTGCGGCCCGCCACCCGCAAGGTGGCCGACGAGCCGTGGACCGTGGCCGACCTGGCGTTGCTCGACGAGGCCGAGGCCGCCATCAGCGGCCCGCCCCGCAGCTACGGGCACATCGTCGTGGACGAGGCGCAGGACCTGTCGGCCATGGGCCTGCGGGCGCTGGCCCGCCGCGCCCCCCAGGGGTCGATGACCGTGCTGGGCGACCTGGCGCAGGCGACCGCCCCGGGCGCCCAGGAGTCGTGGGACGCGGCGATCGCCCACCTCGGCTCGCCGGCCGTCGCCCAGCGGGCCGACCTCGACGTCGGCTACCGGGTTCCCGCCGCCATCATGGACATGGCCAACGGCCTGCTGGCCACGGCGGCGCCCGACGTGACGCCGTGCCGGTCGGTCCGGGCCGCGGGGCGCCCGCCGGGGTTCGTCGCCGTGCCCGGCGACTCGGCCGGCGACTCGGCCGACGCGCTCGCCGGCGCGGTGGGGGAGGCGGTGTCCCGGCTGGTCGACACGTACACGACGGTCGGCGTGGTCGTGCCCGCCGACCTGCGCCCGGCGGTCCGCCGGGCCGTCGCCGCCCACGACGGCGCCGTGACCCTGCTCGACCCGCCCGAGGCCAAGGGCCTGGAGTTCGATGCCGTGGTGGTGGTGGAGCCCGAGGGGATCGCGGGCGCGACGGCCCGGGGCCTGCGCCTGCTGTACGTCGCGCTCACCCGGGCGGTCCAGGAGCTGGTGGTGGTCCACGCGGCGCCGCTGCCGGCCGACCTGGCGGCGTCGGCGGCGGCCTCCGGTGACGGACCTGGTTGACTCCCGACCCCGCCGGTCACCGGGACCGCGCCCCACCCGTTCTCACCGTCAGGCCGGGTGGCGGTCGCCGGCCGGCGGGACGATGTTCGGGACGGAGTCGTCGGGCAGCGTGATGCCGCGCTCGGCGGCGACGCGGGCCACCTCCTCGGGGAACACGTTCTTCATCAGGAACAGGTCGCGGGCCATGTTGTAGGCGGGGGCCAGCTCCTTGCCGTAGCGCTCGAAGTACATGAGCTGCTTGCTCACCAGGGCCAGCTCGCGGACCGCCCGGGCGCCGTACTCCTGCTGCAGCTCGACCTGCTGGCGCAGCAGCATCGCCAGGCTGACCTCGCCGAGGGTCATGTCGAACATCGGCTCGAGCACCAGCTTGAGCCGGGCGGCCACCTCCTCGACCGGGCCCACGTCGTCGGACAGGATGCCGAGCCCCTGCCACGAGCGGACGATGCGGCTGTAGTCGCCGTCGATCATCACCGTGTACTGGGCGTCGCGGACGGCTTGGCGGTGCGCGGCCGGCAGCTCGCCCATGATCCCGAAGTCGAGGTAGGCCGCCCGGCCGTCGTCGAGCACCCAGATGTTGCCGGCGTGGACGTCGCCGTGGAACGGGCCGTGGACCAGCGCCGCCTCCATCCACACCTTCAGGCCCCGCCGCAGCACCAGCTCGCCGTCGACGCCCCGGGCCCGCACGTCGGCGAAGCGGTCCATCGGCGTGCCGTAGAAGCGCTCCATGCAGATGACCCGGGGCCCGCAGTGGTCCCAGTAGACCTCGGGCGCCGTGATCCAGGCGTTGTCGCCGAAGTCGCCGATGTGGGCCCGGAACTCGGTCTGGCGATGGGCCTCCAGGACGAAGTTCAGCTCCTCGTTGGTGACCTGGTGCAGGTCCTCGATCACGCCGGGGGCGTTGAGCAGGTGCCCCGTGCGGGTGCGGTCGACCAGCCGGGCGAGCCGGTACATCATGCGCAGGTCGCGGTTCATGCGGTCGGCGATGACGGGCCGCTGGATCTTGAGCACCGCGGCCCGCCCGTCGCGCAGCACGCACCCGTGGACCTGGGCGATCGACGCGGCCGACAGGGGCACCGGGTCGAACTCGTCGAACAGCTCGGCGGCCGCGGCGCCGAGGTCGTCCTCCACGATGCGCAGGGCGGCGTCCGCCGGGAAGGGCGGGACGTCGTCGAGCATGCGCAGGCAGGCGTCGGCCAGCGGGGTGGGGAACATGCCGGGCGACGAGGCGATCATCTGACCGAGCTTCACGAACGTCGGCCCGAGGGCCACGAAGGCGTCGACCAGCGCGGCGCTGAGGGCGACGGCGAGGTCGTGGCGGGCGTCCTTGTCGCGCCGGAGGGCCAGCGCCGCCCGCGGCCGCCGCATGGCGAACCCCACCAGGGCCCGGGCCAGGTGGGCGGCGAGCACGGCGCCGATCTCGGCGCCACGGAGCAGCTCCCGCCAGCCGAACCGGGTCAGGCTGGGCGCGACCACGCGCAGGGCGGCCGCCGGGGGAGTGGTGCTCACCCCGCCAGCATGGCATCCGCCCGCGATCACCCGGATCCGTCACCGGGCCGCGGCGGCTGTGCGCCGCAGCTAGAACACGTTCTACCCTGGCGGCGTGGACATCGACGACACGCCAGAGGAAGCCGCCTTCCGGGCCGAGGCCCGGGCGTGGCTCGACGCCCACGCCATCCCCAAGGGCCATCCCGACGACTTCTCCCTCGGGCTGTGGACCGGCGCCTACGACGAGGAGACCTACATCGCGCGCTGCCAGGCGTGGCAGCGCACCCTCTACGACGGCGGCTGGGCCGGCATCACCTGGCCCAAGGAGTACGGCGGCCGCGGGGGCCGCCCCATCGACCAGGTGATCTTCGGGCAGGAGCAGGCCCGCTACGGGGTCTCCAACGGCGCCTGCATGATCTCGATCGGCATGGCCGGCCCGACCCTGCTGGCACACGGGACCACGGCCCAGAAGGACCGCCTCCTGCCGCCCATGCTGCGGGGCGACGAGCTGTGGTGCCAGCTCTTCAGCGAGCCGGGCGCCGGCTCGGACCTGGCCGCCCTCGCGACCCGGGCCGTGCGCGACGGCGACGAGTGGGTCGTCACCGGCCAGAAGGTGTGGACCTCTTCGCCCGACCGCGCCCGGTGGGGGATGCTGCTGGCCCGCACCGATGCGGGCGTCCCCAAGCACCGCGGCATCGGCTGGTTCGTGCTCGACATGACGGCCCCCGGCATCGACGTCCGCCCGCTGCGCCAGATGACCGGCGAGAGCCACTTCTCCGAGGTCTTCCTCGACGAGGTCCGCATCCCGGCCGACCACCTCGTCGGCGGCCCCGGCGACGGCTGGAAGGTGGCCCAGACCACCCTCAACAGCGAGCGGTCCTCCATCGCCGGCGGCGTGGGCGCCACCCCGGAGGCGCTGATCGCCTTCGCCCGCCGGCTCGGCGCCACCGGCCGCCCCGTCGTGCGCCAGCGGCTGGTCGACGCCCACATCCGGTTCGAGCTGCTCCGCTTCCTGCGCTACCGCAACCAGACGGCGCTCAGCCAGGGACGCCGGCCCGGCGCCGAGGCGTCGGTGATGAAGCTCGCCTTCGCCCGCTACCTGCAGGCGCTCACCCGCACGGCCATCGACGCCCAGGGCGCCCACGGGATGCTCGGCGGGGCGGACGTGATCGACGACGGCATGTGGCTGCGTCGCTTCCTGCACTCGCCGTCGCTGCGCATCGCGGGCGGCAGCGACCAGGTGCAGGCCAACATCATGGGGGAGCGCGCCCTCGGCCTGCAGCCCGAGCCCCGCACCGACAAGGACGTGCCCTTCCGCGACCTGGCCGGCCGGGTTCGGTAGGTTCGCGGGCCGATGACCGGCACCACCCCCGACCCCGCGCTCACGCGGAGCCAGGCGGCGCGGCGCGAGCGGGTCATCCGGGCGGCGCTCGAGCTCGGCGCCGAGGGCGGGTACGACGCCGTGCAGATGCGCGACGTGGCCACCCGGGCCGAGGTGGCCCTGGGGACGATCTACCGCTACTTCCCCTCCAAGGACTCGCTGCTGCTCGCCGTGATGGTCGAGTGGCTCGGCGAGCTGGAGCAGCGGGTGACCCGCCACCCGCCCGCCGGCGGGACCACGGTCGAGCGGATCATGGACGTGCTCACCCGGGCGCTGCGGTCGATGGACCGCGAGCCGAAGCTCACGGCCGCGGTCATCGGGGCCATGACGGCCGGCGACCCGGCCAGCGTCGACGCCATCGGCGAGGTGACGCGGGTCATGGCCCGCATCATGCTCCCGGCCTTCCCGGACGGCGTCGACCCCCTGCTGGAGGCCTCGGCGGCCAAGGCGCTCGGCCACGTGTGGTGGTCGGCCACCATCTCGTGGGCCAACGGCATGGGCGACGTCGGCTGGGTGGCCGGCGAGCTGCGCGAGGCCGCGCACCTCATCGCCGACCGCTTCGACTGATCCGTGCCCGAACCCTGGTGCCTGACCCTGCGGTCAAGGTCAGTGACCTCGACTTCCTGACACCCGCCCCGACCGGTACGCTGCCGTCCTCGCAAGCTCACGACGAGGGGAAGAGCCCATGCGCGCAGCCGTGCTCCGCAACACCGGTGACGAGAAGCTCGAGATCCGCGACGACGTCGAGCTCGGGCCGGTCGGCGCGGGTGAGGTCAAGGTGAAGATCATGGCGACCGGCGTGTGCCACTCCGACGTCTCCGCCATGAACGGCACCATCCCCCAGCCGGCCCCGTTCGTCCCGGGCCACGAGGGCGCGGGCGTCGTGGCCGAGGTGGGCGAGGGCGTGTCGACGCTGCAGCCGGGCGACCACGTGATCATCGCCTGGAGCGCGCCCTGTGGCACCTGCAAGTTCTGCATCGATCGCAAGCAGCCGAACCTGTGCATGAACATCCAGTTCGGGGCGGCGATGGCGCCGCACTTCCTGCTGGACGGCGCCCCGATCAGCGGCATGGCCGGCATGGGCACGTGGGCCGAGGAGATCATCGTCCCCCAGCAGGCGGCGGTGAAGATCGACCCCGACACCCCGCACGAGGTCGCCTCGCTGGTGGGCTGCGGCGTCATGACCGGGGTGGGCGCCGCCCTCAACACCGCCAAGGTCACGCCCGGCTCGTCCGTCGTCGTCTTCGGCTGTGGCGGCGTGGGCATCTCGGCCATCCAGGGCGCCCGGGTGGCGGGTGCGTCGGACATCGTGGCCGTCGACCTGGTCGACTCCAAGCTCGAGGATGCCCAGCGGTTCGGCGCCACCCAGGCGGTGAAGCCCGACGACCTCGACGGGCTCAAGGCGTCGCTCACCGGGGGCGACGGCTTCGACTTCGCCTTCGAGGCGATCGGCCTGCCGGTGACGATGCGCGCCGCCTACGACGCGACCCGCCGGGGCGGCACGACCTGCATCATCGGGGTGGGCGCCGCCGACCAGATGGTGTCGTTCAGCGCCTTCGAGCTGTTCTTCAGCGAGAAGACGTTCGTGGGCTCGTACTACGGGTCGGCGGACGTCCGCTGCGACTTCGGCCGCATGCTCAGCCTGTGGAGGAACGGCCGCCTCGACCTCCAGGGCATGATCTCCAAGAAGATCGGCGTCGAGGACCTCAACGACGCCGTCACCGACCTGAAGGCGGGCACGGTGATCCGCTCGGTCGTGTCCTTCGCCGACGACGGCGCCGGCGCCACGGCCGGCGAGTCCACCACGACCGCCTGAACCGCTCCATCCGGCCGCTCTCGGCACGGGGGGCCCGCCCACGCGGCGGGCCCCCCGCCGCGCCCGGGATCGAAATCGCTGGTCCTCGTGGACGCGCGGCGAGGATGTCACGTCGCGCCGCGCGGGGGTGTTAGGTTCTCGCCAGCGGCGTGGAGTTCCGCCGTCAGGGCAGGCATTGATCCTCGGGCGAATCTGGTCGCTGCGCCCGTGGGGGAGCCATAGCGAAACCGGGCCCTGCAACGCATCCGTTCGTGGTGCCGCACCACCGTTCTTCGAGCTTGGGGAGTGTCATGATCACAGCGCAACGCCAGTGGCGTCGTCGCGCGGCCGCGACCGTGGCCGGCGCAGCCATGGGCCTCGGTCTGGTCGGGGCCCTCGCCGGGCCGGCGGCGGCCGAGACCCCCACCGCGTCGTACAAGGGCTACTACACGGGCTACGGCCACCCGGCCAGCATCACCGGGTCGTTCGGCGACGAGACCGCGCGGGGGATCAGCGCGGGACTGTTCGTCCTCGACATCGAGGGCGAGGACGAGGACAGCCTGGCCTACTGCGTCCAGTTCCTCGAGGAGATCGACAACGGCGCCGTCTTCGAGGAGCTGCCGTTCGACGGCATCAGCAACGTCGACAAGGTCGAGCTGATCCTGGCCAACTACTACCCGCTCGGCACGGGCCCGGAGGGCTTCGAGCTCGAGACGGACGGCGACCCCACCGACGAGAAGCTGATGGCGGCCGCCACCCAGGCGGCCATCTGGCACTACACCGACGGGTTCGACCTCGCGCCCGAGGCGTGGGAGAACAACCCCAAGGTGATCACCTACTACGAGACGATCCTCGCCGCGGTCGAGTCCGGCACGCTGGAGGGGCTCGGGGGCGGCAAGGTCACCCTCACGATCGAGGGCCCCGAGGACGTGGACGCCATCCCCGGGCAGCTCGTCGGGCCGTACAAGATCACGACCACCGCGGCCTCGGTCGAGCTGACCACCACCGCCGGGTTGACCATCCACAACGAGGACGGCACGCCCTTCGAGGGCGCCGCCTCCGACGGCGACGAGGTGTGGCTCAAGGCCGCGGAGGCGGGCACCGGCACGCTGTCGGGCGTCGCCAGCGGGCTGGAGTCCGGTGGCCGGGTGTTCGGCGGTGAGGGCATCCAGGACCTCGCCTTCGCGGTGGTCACCCCGGTGACGGTCCCGGCCTCGATCGACCTGACGGTCGGCTCGCCGCCGAGCACGCCGACGTCGTCCACCACGTCGACGACGAAGCCCGACGTGCCCACCACCGAGTCGACCGTGCCGCAGTCCACCGTGGTCACGACCGGCGCGACGACCACCACCACCCCGCAGGCCGGCGGTGGCCTGCCCGTCACGGGTGCGCAGACGGCGCTGCTCGTGGCCGTGGCACTCGTGCTGCTGATCGTCGGTGGTGCCTTCGGGATCGCGGCCAAGCGGCGGTCCGACGGCGGCTCGCCGCCGAGCGCGGCCTGAGCCTCCTCACCGACATCCCGTAGCCATCGGCGAGGGGCCCGCTCCGGCGGGCCCCTCGGCGCGTCCTGGCGCCTGATCGTGACCTGGGGACTTGTCCGGGCCGGCGGAAAAGCTGCTAAACCACCCGCACGAGAACCTGTTTCAGTTCGGGGGGAAGGTGGCGATGCCCGAGGCCGAGATCCTGTCCGCGCCGCTCGTGCTCGAGTACCCGTTCAAACGGACCGTCGGGCCCGTGCAGAGCGCGTTCCTCACCGGCCTGCGCGAGCGCATCGTGGTGGGCGTGCGGGCGAGCGACGGCCGGGTGCTGTGCCCGCCGGTCGAGTACGACCCGGTCACCAGCGACGAGCTGACCGACCTGGTCACCCTGGCCGACACCGGCACGGTCACCACGTGGTCGTGGGAGCCCGCGCCGCGGGCCAACCAGCCGCTCGACCGGCCCTTCGCGTGGGCCCTGGTCCGGCTGGACGGGGCCGACACCGGCCTGCTCCACGCGCTCGACGCCGGCGGCCCCGAGGCCGTGTCGACCGGCATGCGCGTGCGGATCCGCTGGGCCGGCGAGCGCGAGGGGGCGATCACCGACATCGCCTGCTTCGAGCCGGCCGGCGCCGAGGGGAGCGCCACGTGACCGACCTCGTGCTCCCCGAGGCCCTCCGCGGCGTGGAGCCGGTGCGCAGCATCCGCACCCCGGCCCGCATCGAGTACCGGTTCACCGCCGGCGAGGCCACGTCCCGGTTCCTGCGGGGCATCGCCCGCAAGAAGATCCTGGGCGAGCGGTGCGGGGTGTGCGGGAAGGTGATCCTCCCGCCGCGCGGCTCGTGCCCCAACGACGGCGTGCCCACGAGCGAGCAGGTCGAGCTGCCCGACCACGGCATCGTCACCACCTTCTGCGTCGTGAACGTCAAGTTCTCCGGCTCGGCCATGGAGCTGCCCTACGTCTGCGCCACGGTCCTGCCCGACGGCGCCGACATGGGCCTGTTCGGCCTGGTGCAGGAGATCCCCTTCGACCAGATCCGCATGGGCATGCGGGTCGAGGCCGTGTGGGTCGACGACGATGAGCTGACCCACGACCTCGCCTCCATCAAGTGGTGGCGGCCCACCGGCGAGCCGGACGCCGCCTACGAGACCTACCGGGAGCATGTGTGAGGGAGCACAGCACGATGAGGGACGTCGCCGTCGTCGCCTTCGCCCAGTCGCCCCAGGTGCGCCGCGAGCAGGCCCGCAACGAGGTCGAGATGCTCATGCCGGTGCTGCACCAGGTCAAGGCCGACGCCGGGCTCGACCAGCGCCAGATCGACTTCACCTGCTCGGGCAGCACCGACTACCTCGCCGGCAGCGCGTTCAGCTTCGTGATGACGCTCGACGGGGTCGGTGCCTCGCCCCCCATCAGCGAGAGCCACGTCGAGATGGACGGCGCCTGGGCGCTGTACGAGGCGTGGGTCAAGATCCAGACGGGCGCGGCCGACACCGCCCTGGTCTACGGCTACGGCAAGTCGTCGCCCGGGTCGCTGCGCGACGTGCTGTCCCGCCAGCTCGACCCCTACTACCAGGGCCCCCTGTGGCCCGACAGCATCGCCCTGGCCGCCCTCCAGGCCCGGGCCTGCATCGAGGCCGGCGTCACCTCGGTGACCGAGATGGCCGAGATCGCGGCCCGCAGCCGGCGGGCGGCGGCCGCCAACCCGTTCGCCCAGCTCCAGGGCTCCGACGACGCCGACGTGCTGCTGAAGGAGCCGGAGATCGCGTCGCCCCTGCGCCGCCACGACTGCCCGCCGATCACCGACGGGGCCGCGGCGATCATCCTGGCCGCCGGCGACCGGGCACGCGACCTGGCCGAGCGCCCCGCCTGGATCCGCGGGCTCGACCACCGGATCGAGGCCCACGGCCTGGGCGTGCGCGACCTCACCACGTCCGCCTCCACGGCGCTGGCCGCCGGCCGGGCGGGCGTGGGGGACCGCCCGGTCGACATCGCCGAGATCCATGCCCCCTTCACCCATCAGGAGGTGCTGGTGCGCAACGCGCTCGGCCTCGGCGACGGGGTCGAGGTCAATCCCTCGGGCGGCCCGCTCGCCGGCAACCCCATGATCGCCGCCGGCCTGATCCGCATCGGCGAGGCCGCGGCCCGCATCGGCCGGGGCGAGGCCGACCGGGCCGTCGCCCACGCCACGTCCGGGCCGTGCCTGCAACAGAACCTCGTCTGCGTGCTGGAGGGAGGCGGCTGATGGGCAAGGAGCGCGTGGCGATCGTCGGCATCGGCCAGACCCACCACCAGGCGACCCGGGGCGACGTCTCGATCGCCGGGCTGGTGCGGGAGGCGGCGCTGGAGGCGCTGGCCGACGCGGGCATGACCTGGTCCGACATCGACGCGGTGGTCATCGGCAAGGCCCCCGACTTCTTCGAGGGCCTGATGATGCCCGAGCTGTACCTGGCCGACGCCCTGGGTGCCGTGGGCAAGCCGATGCTTCGGGTCCACACGGCCGGCTCGGTCGGCGGCTCGACCGCGCTGGTGGCCGCCAGCCTGGTGCAGGCCCGCATCCACCGCCGGGTGCTGACCGTCGCCTTCGAGAAGCAGTCGGAGAGCGAGGCCATGTGGGCGCTCACGCTGCCGATCCCGTTCTCGCCTCCGCTGGTGGCGGGCGCCGGCGGCTACTTCGCACCGCACATCCGGGCCTACATGCGCCGCTCCGGGGCTCCCGACCACATCGGCGTGCTGGTGGCGCTCAAGGACCGGCAGAACGCCTGGAAGAACCCCAAGGCGCACCTGCACGAGGAGAACCTGTCGTTCGAGTCGGTGCAGGACTCGATGATGCTGTGGGACCCGTTGCGCTACTCCGAGACGTGCCCGTCGTCCGACGGCGCCTGCGCCATGGTGCTCACCGACGAGGCCGGCGGCGACGCGGCCACCGACCCGGCGTGGATGCTCGGCGGCGCCATGCGGTCCGAGCCGACGATGGCCCCCGGGCGCGACCAGGTGAACCCCCTGGCCGGCCGGGAGTGCGCGGCCGACGTGTACGCCCAGGCCGGCATCACCGACCCGCGGCGCGACTTCGACGTGGCCGAGGTGTACGTGCCGTTCTCGTGGTACGAGCCGATGTGGCTGGAGAACCTCGGGTTCGCCGAGGAGGGCTCGGGCTGGAAGCTCGTCGAGCAGGGCGCCACCGCCATGGACGGGGACATCCCGTGGAACCCCTCCGGCGGCGTGCTGTCCTCCAACCCCATCGGGGCGTCGGGGATGATCCGGTTCGCCGAGGCTGCGCTCCAGGTGCGGGGTCGGGCCGGCGAGCACCAGATCGAGGGCGCCCGCCGGGCGCTCGGCCACGCCTACGGCGGCGGCTCCCAGTTCTTCGCCATGTGGGCGGTGGGCGCGGCCAAGCCCACGTCGTAGACACTGACCCCACGACACCAGCGAGAGGAGCGCGTCCGATGGGACGACTCGACGGCAAGGTCGCGATCATCACCGGGGCGGCGCGGGGCCAGGGTGCGGCGGAGGCCCGGTTGTTCGCGGCCGAGGGCGCCCGCGTGCTGCTGGCCGACGTGCTCGACGACGACGGCGCGGCCGTGGCCGCCGAGATCGGCGACGCCGCCCTCTACACCCACCTGGACGTGACCGACGAGGACCAGTGGGCCGCGGCGGTGGCGCTGGCGGAGGAGCGGTTCGGGCCGGTGACGGTGCTGGTCAACAACGCGGGCATCCTCATGTTCCAGGCGCTCCACAAGACCAGCCTCGAGGACTTCGACCGGGTGATGCGGGTGAACGTCCACGGCGTGTTCCTGGGCATGAAGGCGGTGACGCCGCCGATGACCCGCGCCGGCGGCGGGTCGATCGTGAACATCTCGTCGACCGCCGGGCTGCAGGGCCTGCCGTACCTGGGTGCGTACGTGGCCAGCAAGTGGGCCGTGCGGGGGCTCACCAAGACGGCGGCCATCGACCTCGGGCACAAGGGGATCCGGGTCAACTCGGTCCATCCCGGCGGCATCGACACGCCGATGGTGGCGGGCCTGTCGGGCGACGCGCCGTTCTACAAGCGGCTGCCCGTGCCCCGCATGGGGTCGGCGGACGAGGCGGCCCGCGCCGTCCTGTTCCTCGCCTCCGACGAGGCGAGCTACATCGCCGGCGCCGAGCTGGCGGTCGACGGGGGCGCCACGTGCGGCGACCTCGCCCTGATGAGCTGAGCGCGTGGGCACCGTCTGCATCACGGGGTCGGCCAGCGGCATCGGGGCGACGACCCGGGCCCTGCTCGAAGGGGAGGGGCACCGGGTGGTCGGCGTCGACCGCCACGACGCCGAGGTGGTCGCCGACCTGGCCACCGCGGCCGGGCGCACCGCCATGGTCGAGGCCGTGGCCGCCGCCACCGGCGGCGTGCTCGACGGCCTGGTGGCGGGGGCGGGCGTGCAGGGCGGCGACCCGCGGCTGGTGATCTCGGTCAACTACTTCGGCACCGTCGCCACGCTGGAGGGCCTGCGGCCGCTGCTCGCCCGCGGCACGGGCGCGGCGGCGGTGGCGATCAGCTCGAACTCGGCCACGACGATGGCGGGGGTCGACGAGGCGATCGTGGCCGCCTGCCTGGCCGGCGACGAGGACGGGGCGCGGGCCGCGGCCGAGCGGGCCGGCGCCTACCGCGACTATCCCTCGTCCAAGCTGGCCTTGGCCCGCTGGGTGCGGCGCCATGCGCCGCGACCGGAGTGGATCGGCGCGGGCGTCCGCCTCAACGCCGTCGCCCCCGGCCCGACCGACACCCCGATGGTGGCGGGGCTCGACATCCCGGTCCTCGACCTGGGCGACGTGTACCCGGTGCCCATCCAGCGGGTGGCGACGCCGGGGGAGCAGGCGGCGGTGATCGCCTTCCTGCTGTCGCCGGCGGCGTCCTACGTGGCCGGTGCCGTCATCCCCGTCGACGGCGGCGGCGAGGCCGCGGCCCGCGCCGACGACTGGCCCGCGGCCCGGCCCTGAGGCCGGCGCCGCCGCGGCCACCGGCCCGGGCCGGGCCGGGCACCCAGCAGGCCCCTCAGCCGCGCACTCTCTCAGGGCAGGATCAGGTGGCTGTCGCCGAACTCGTGCCAGCGGTACCCGCCCGCCACCGCGGCGGCGTACGAGGCCTCCAGCAGCGCAGGTCCGGCGACGGCCTCGAGCATGGCCAGGTGCGACGACTCCGGTTCGTGCCAGCCGGTGAGGAGCCCGTCGACGATCCGGACGCCCCGCTCGGGGCTCACCACCAGCTCTGTCCACCCCTCGCCCGGGTGGGACCGCCCCCGCTCGTCGGCCGTGGTCTCCAGCGCCCGGACCACCGTGGTGCCCACGGCGACGACCCGCCGGCCGTCGTCGTGCGCCGCGTTGACGAGGGCGGCGGTCGCGGCCGGCACCCGGAAGCGCTCGGCGTAGGGCGGCTCGCCGGCCTCCTGCGACGACACGCCGGTGTGGAGGGTGACGGGCGCCACCGCGACCCCCCGGCTGACCAGCTCGGTGACGAGCGCGGTGGTGAAGGGCCGGGCGGCGCTCGGCATCTCGACGGAGCCGGGGTCGCGGGAGAAGACCGACTGGTAGGCGGCGAGGGGCCACGCGGCCTGGGCGTGGGCGTAACGGATCGGTCCGCCGTGCTCGGCGAGGTAGGCGGGCAGGGCCCCGGGCACGTCGAGGCGGGCCAGCCACAGCCGCGGCTGGTCGGTGCCGGCGGGGTAGGGGGCCAGCAGCTCGGCCCGGCCGCCGCCCGGCAGGGACAGGCGTCGGGGCGGGGCGCCGGTGTAGCGCTCGGTGCCCGGCCCGGCGGGCCGCCGCGGTTCGACCACCCAGAAGCCGCCCGGCTGCTCGGTCGACAGGTGCAGCCGCACGGCGGTGCCGCGGTCGCCGCCGTCGCCGGTGGCGTCGAGGGCGGCGGGCACCACGGCCGAGGTGTTGACCACCAGCACGTCGCCGGGGGCCAGGGCGTCGCCCAGGGCCGCGAAGCGGTGGTGCGCCACCGACCCGGTCGACCGGTGGCCGACCATCAGCCGCACCTCGGCCCGGGCGTCGGAGCCGAGGGCCCCGCCCGACCGGGCCAGCTCGACCGGGGTGCCGGCCTCGCCGCCCCGGGGGATGCCGAAACCGGGCAGCGAGCTGCGGACCGCCCGGGCGGCGGGTGCCGCGGCCGGTGCGGCCACAGGGCCGGGGGCGGCGGCGACGCTGGCGCCGACCCCGGCCGTGACCGGGCGGGTGGGGCGTGTGGATCCGGCGGCGGCCGGGGGGACGGCCGCCGCGCGGCTCCGGGCGACGCCCGCACCGCGCCGGGAGCCCTCGGTGGTGTCGAACAGCCTCACGGCGCCGCCTCCGCCAGGTCGGGCGCCCGCTCGGCCGCCGGGTCGTCGACCCGGTAGCGACCGCTCGGCGGTGCGGTCTCCACCAGCCGGATCAGGCCCGGCACCTTGTCGCCGGGGGGCGGCCGGTCGCTGATGTCCTCGCCGGGGAACGCGTCCTGGTGCATCTGCGTCCGCATGTCGCCGGGGTCGACCCAGTACACCCGCACCCGGTCCTCCTCGGCGGCCAGCACCCGGCTGAGCTGTTCGAGCGCCGCCTTCGAGGCGCCGTAGCCACCCCAGCCCTCGTAGCCCCCCACCGCGGCGTCGGAGGTCACGTTGACCACCGCGCCGTGGCCGGCCCGCAGGTGGGGGAGCGCCGCCTGGATGATGCGCAGCGGCGCCACGACGTTGGTGGCCAGCAGCCGTTCGAGATCGCCGGTCCGCAGCCAGGCGACGTGGGGGAGGGGGCTGGGCCCGAGGGCGCCGGCGTTGTTGACCAGCAGCTCGAACCGGCCGAGGCCGGCGGCGGCCGTGACCAGGGCGGCGGCGTGGACGGGTTCGGTGACGTCGCCCGGCAGGGCGACGACGTTGCCGGGACCCGCGGCGTCGATGGCGGCGCGGGCCTCGGCGAGCGTGTCGGCGTGCCGGGCGTCGACCACCAGGTTCCAGCCGTCCGCGGCCAGGCGCTCGGCGAGCGCCCGACCGAAGCCCCTGCTGGCCCCGGTGATGAGGGCTGTCCTTCGCACCTCGTGCTCCCTTCGTTGCTCCATGCGGGGCACGGTAGGGACGGGCGACGCGGTCACCATCGGCCCGCGGACCGGTTCTGCTCGGTCCGCAGACCTAGGCCGGGGGGCGGTCTCCGGTGCGGCCCGCCGCCGGACCGGCGGGAGCCGCGGCCCTGCGACCCGGTCGGGGCCGGCCGGGGCGGCCGTCCGGGGCGGCGGGCGGCGCGAGGGGCGGCGCGAGGGGCGGCGCGGTGGCGCGCAGGGCCGCGAGCACCAGCGCCAGGCCCGCTGCCGGCGACACGACGGCGGCGAGCAGGCCCACCCGGTGCGCGAGCCCGACGCGGTCCGGGTCGAGCACCCCGTCCTCGACGGCGCCGGCCAGCAGCCCGGCCGTGACCGCCAGCACCGTCGCGCCGGCGACGGCCACGGCCGCCAGGATCCGGATGGCCCGGCGCTCGCCCGCCCGGTCGCCCGTGCCGCCGCCCGTCCCGGCGGTGGGCGCCGGGCCGGGAACGCCGGACGCCAGCGCGGCGATGCCGGCGGCCGCCGCGATGGCCACGGCGCCCACCACGTCCGCCGGCCGGTGCTGCTCGGCCACGAGCATCGCCCCCGCCACGAAGGCGGTGGA
>DASSGC010000462.1:0-9465 GCA_035693765.1 Acidimicrobiales bacterium | reverse complement strand
CGCGGCGGCGATCGCGGAGGCGATCACGACCCGCCAGCGGTGGCGGGCCCAGTACGAGGCAGCCAAGGCAGCCCGGGCGGGGCTGGCCCCGCCACTGGCGTCGGGAGGCGGCGGCGTGAGTTCGGTTGTTCGGGATCGTGTGGTGGAGGCGTGACGGTGGAGCAGGGTCGGGAGTTGCTGAGGATCGAGGAAGCGGCCGAGATGATGGGCATGAGCGCCCGTCACGTCCGGCGGCTGGTGTCGGAGCGGCGGATCGCGTTCCACAAGCTCGGCCGGGCTGTGCGGATCGCCCGGTCGGACATCGCGGCGTACGTCGAGGCGTCACGGGTGGAGCCGATCACGGCATCGGATGTATGGCGCGACATGCGCCGGGTGGGCTGAGCGGTGCCCCGCCGTCGTCATTTCGGCAATGTTCGGCAACGGTCCTCGGGCCGCTGGCAGGTCCGATACCGGGGTCCGGACGGACAGATGCGCTCGGCGCCAGAGACCTTCGCCCGCAAGGCCGAGGCGCAGCGCTACCTCACGCTGGTGGAGTCGCAGATCGCCCATGGGGACTGGACCGACCCAGAGCGTGCCAAGATCACCTTGGGCGATTACGCCGACCGGTGGATCACCGAGCGGCCCGGGCTACGGCCCCGCACGGTCGAGTTGTACCGGTGGCTGCTGCGCCGCCACATCACTCCATGGATCGGCGGCGTGCCTCTGGGCAAGATCGACACGCCGCTGATTCGGGAGTGGCGGGCCAAGCTCCTGGCCGAGGGCGTGTCGGAGACGATGGCGGCGAAGGCGTACAGGCTGCTGCGGTCGGTGCTGATGACGGCGGTCAATGAGGATCGGATCATCCCGCGCAATCCGTGCCAGGTGCGCGGCGCCGACAAGGAGCAGCCCAAGGAGCGGCCGGCGTTGACGGCGGTCGAGGTGGTGGCGCTCGCTCGGGAGATGCCGGAGCGGTACCGGGCGATGGTCCTGCTGGCGACCTTCGCGAGCCTGCGGTTCGGGGAGGTGACTGCCTTGGAGCGGGGCGACCTCGACTTGGAGGCCGGGACGGTTCGGGTGCGGCGCGCGTTCGTGGAGGTGCGGGGGAGTGGGTTGGTGGTCGGACCGCCGAAGTCGCGGGCGGGACGGCGGACGGTGAGCGTCCCTCGCCTGGTGGTCGAGGCGCTGCGCGGGCACTTGGCCGAGCACAGCGGTCCGGGTGCGCTCGTGTTTAGTGGCCCCACCGGTGCGCCGATCCGGCGTGGCAACTTCAACAAGATGGTGAGGTGGAGGGAGACGGTTGAGCGGCTCGGGCTCGACGGTTTGCGGTTCCACGACTTGCGACACAGCGGTAACACCCTGGCGGCGCGCAGCGGGGTGAGCACCCGTGACCTGATGGCTCGCATGGGCCATGACTCGATGCAGGCCGCGATCCTCTACCAGCACGCCACGACGGAGGCAGATGCGCGGATCACGGCTTCGCTCGATGCTGAGTTGGCTGCCGTCGAGGACGACCAGGCGGACGACGACGCTGGGCCGGATGACGACGATGGCCCCGCTGGGGCGCTCGTTCCGGCCGGGCCGTGACGACCGCTGTGGCCCGTGCGTGGCCCATGGCCCTGTCGCAGTCTCGACGGCTGCCCGGCTATGAAGCGCCGGTACGGCCGGTGACCTGGCCGGGAACCCGGAGAGCGGGTGACGGGGATCGAACCCGCATTGTCAGCTTGGGAAGCTGATGTTCTGCCATTGAACTACACCCGCGAGGTGAGTCACCGAGGATAGACGACCTCGGCGGCGGCCGGCGATCCGGATGCGTGGGCCGGTTCCCGGCGGTTCGGTGGGCCCCCGGGGTGGGGCCTAGGTGCCGTCCCGCCGGCGGTGCGCCACTAGGGTCGTCGGCCGATGATCCTGTCGGACCGCACCATCCGTGAGCAGCTCGCCGCCGGTCGCATCGTCCTCGAACCGTTCGACGAGTCGTGCGTCCAGCCGTCGTCGGTGGACCTGCGCCTGGACAACCTGTTCCGGGTGTTCCTCAACCACACGATGCCGGTCATCGACGTCAAGCAGGACCTGGAGGATCTCACCCGCCTGGTCGAGATCCCCGAGGGCAACGCCTTCATCCTCCACCCGGGCGAGTTCGTGCTCGGCTCGACCTCCGAGCGGGTGACGCTGCCCGACGACCTGGTGGCCCGCATCGAGGGCAAGAGCAGCCTGGGACGCCTGGGCCTGCTCATCCACTCGACGGCGGGGTTCATCGACGCGGGGTTCTCGGGCCACATCACCCTGGAGCTGTCGAACGTGGCCAACCTGCCGATCACGCTCTACCCGGGCATGAAGATCGGCCAGGTGAGCTTCCTCACCATGACGACACCGGCCGACGTCCCCTACGGCTCGTCGCAGGTCGGCTCGAAGTACCAGGGCCAGCGGGGCCCGACGCCGAGCCGCTACTGGGAGAACTTCCGGCCGGCCGGCGAGTAGCCGTGCCAGGCGTCGCCTGGCCCGCCGGCGACTAGCCCGCCGAGCGTGGGAGGTCGACGACCACCGGATCGCCGGCCTGGCTGCCCCCCACCAGCAACGTGATCGTCGCGTTCTGGCCCTCGCCCGTCACCGTGAGCGGGATCGCCAGGTTCGCCCGGCCGTTGGCGGCGATGTCGTCGAGCACGCAGCTGACCCCGGTCTCGCCGCCGGGTCCGACGGCCAGGCAGCCGGCGGGCAGCGGGCGGGCGGGGTCGGGCCCCGCGCCGCTGGTGAGGCCGACCTGGAGCGTCACGCCCTCGACCGCCCAGCCACCGCTCTGGACCACGGCGAGCGCGAGCGTTCCGGTCGCCCCGTCGCCACTCGGCCGCCACAGGACCTCCGAGACCGACAGCCCGGACGTGTACGGGGGCAGGTCGACGACGAGGGTCTCCTCGACGGCACCGTTCCGTAGCACCGTCGCCGTGGCCTGCGCACCCGGCTCGACGACCTGGAGCGTGATGGCGAACGTGGGGACCGCCTGGCCGGCCGGCGGCTGCTCGAAGCTGCACGCGAGGGACTGGCCGCCGTCGGCGACGTCGACCGGGGCGGCGCACCGGGTGTCGCCCGGCGTCCCGCCCGCCACCCGGGCGCCCGCCGTCAGGTCGATCTGCAGCTGGAGCGGGTCGCCGGCGGCGCCGCTGGCGAGCTGCGGGGACCCGACCGGAGACGCGCCGCGCTCGCCGATCGTGATGGCGAGCGTGCCGATGCCGGGAGCGTCCGGCGTCCACGTCACGCTGGCGAAGCCGAGCGCCGGTGCCGGGGGCGGCGGCGGAGGCGGCGGGGGTGGCGCAGGAGGGGGCGGCGGCGGCGCAGGAGGGGGCGGCGGAGGAGGGGGCGGCGGCGGGGAGACCTCCGGTGCGACCGGCGGGGCCGCGAGGTCGCCGGCGCCGCCGGACGAGCCGGGGAGGTCGCCGAACCCGCCCGAGCCGGGTGACGACCGGGGGCCACCGGCCCTGGACGGCGGCACGAAGTCGTCGCCGAAGTCGGGCCCGAACCTGCTGTCGAAGTCGTCGCCGAAGGTTCCGAAGCCATCCCCGAACGGGGAGATGTCGTCCGACGCCGAGTCGTCGAACGGGCTCACGGCGAAGTCGTCGTCGCCGAAGAGCGAACCGCGTCCCGGGCCGTCGTTCCCGCCCTCGTCGGACCCGCCCTCGCCCGGGGCGCCCAGGCTGGCGGCGTCGCTGGCCTGGTCCAGCGGGCCGCCGTCTTCCCGGGCGACGACCGCCCCCAGGCCGGCAAGTCCGGCGAGCAGCCCGCCGGTGGCGACGATGCTGCCGAGCAACGCGGCGGGGTGGGCGATCCTGGCGAGGCCGGTGCCCGTCTTGGCGGCGTCGCCACCCTTCGCGGCCGTCCCGCCTGCGGCACCGACCGCGGCGACGGACGCGGCCTTGGCCGATCCGGCCACCAGGAACAGCGGCACGACCGACCGCACCAGCATGCGGTTGACGTCGTTCAGCTCGGCCACCAGGGCCCGGCATGCCTCGCACGTCTCGAGATGGGTGTCGACCGCAACCCGGTCGCGCGTGGAGAGACCGTCGCGGACGTACGAGCCGAGCTGCGACCGGAACGGCTCGTGCTCGGGGGCCGGTGATGCCAACAGGTGCGCCTGGAGGTAGGCCTGCCGCAGCTTCTCCCTGGCCCGGTACGCCATGGCGGCCGCCGCGTTGGCCGAGATGCCGAGCACACCCGCGAGCTCGCTCGGCTGGCGGCCCTCCACCGCCGTGTGCCACAGCACGGTCTGCCAGCGGTCGGGCAGCGTCTCGAAGGCCTGGGCGACGAGGGCCTGGTCGGCCCGGTCGAGCTCCGGGGCGTCGGACTCGTCGGCGACCGGCTCGGGCATGGCGTCCAGCGAGGTCTCGGCCGGCTGGCCGTCCTTCTCGGCGGCCAGGCGGCGGAGCGTCACGAACAGGTACGCCCGGAACGCATCGGTGGGTCCGCCGCCACGCCGCAACGCCCCGAGGACCCTCTCGAAGGCCCCGTTGACCAGATCGTCGGGGTCGCCGAAGCGCCTGTACGTGGACGCCAGGCGGTGAACGGCGGCCTGGTGGCGGACGTACAGCTCGGTGAACGCTGCCTCGTCACCACCCCGTGCCTGGTCGAGCAGTTCGGCGTCGGTGAGTGCAGTGATCGTCATGGTGGGGATACCCAGCGTCAGTCTGGCCCAAGTCCCGACCCTTCACCAGGGCGGGCCACTGCACCACGTCGCGGATCCGCAGGCGGTTCGCCGCTGACGAGGTGGTCGGGGCCGGAGAGCCCGACAAATCGGAGGAAACGGCGTCATGACCGGCCGCCGGTTCCCTCTCTGCGGGCATGGAGGACACGCGGGCACCGCGACCCCGCCGCCCGCCGGCCGTGGGCGACGCCGCCCCCACCCTCGCGGTCGACCCGTCGGCGCCCCGCCGCCGACCGTCCGGCCGTCTCGTCGACGACTGGCACCGGGAGTCGGGCAGCCGCCTGCCGCTCGGCGAGTGGGCCGACCCCGCGACCCGCCGCCTCGCCGCATCGTTCGAGGGACCGGCGGACCTGGTCGCGGTCGAGCACGCCGTCGTGGCATTCGCGCAGGCCCGGGCCGGCGCCGGTCACCCGGCCGAGGCGGTGGCCGCCGACCTGACCGCCCTCGTCCGTCTCGCCTGGCCGGCGGCCGCCGACTTGTGGACCACCTGGGCCGACCCGGTCGGGCTGCTCGCCCGCGCCCTGGGTGCGTGGGCCGCCGAGCGTGAGGCAGGCCCCGGCAGCGGTGACTGCATCGACCCGGTCACCGGGCTGGTGTCCGCGGCCTACCTCCGAGCCCGCGTGGCCGAGCTGCACGCCCAGTGCGACGCCCTGGCCATCGCTCCCCAGGTGACCTTCGGCGCGGTGGCGGTCCAGCTCGCGCTGGGCGCCGCCACGGCCCCCGAGCGGATCGGCGTCAGGGTCGCGGCGGGCCGCATCCTGGCCCGGCGGTTCCGCGCCGGTGAGACCGTGGCGGCGCCCAGCACGTCACGCCTGGTGGTGGTCATGCCGGCCTACGGCGTCGACCGGGGCATCGATCAGGTGACGGCCGACCTCGCCGGGCTCGCCGCGCCCGCCGGCGTCGCCGTCACCGTCACCCGGCGGGCGTTCGGGGCCGACGGCCCGGCCACCTTCGCGTCGCTGGCCGGGGTCTCGGTGGGGTCCTAGTGCCGGTGTCCATGAACGTTCGATTCGGCCTGGCGGGGCGCAAACGTTTGTGGACACGGCACTGAGGACTCGAGCGGATAGGTCACGCCGGCGCGTGTCACCGTGCTGCGTTGCCGGTCGGCCGAGCTGTGGAGCTGGTGCTTCCACGCCAAATCCCCACGCGTAGGCCGTGGCGAGCTCCCTATCCGCTCGGCCTCTAAGGCGGACCGACCCCACCGATCGCCGTGGGTGCGCCGCGCGGACAGGCGTGGGGCGCACCTACGGCACAGCCTCGCCGCGGTGACCACCGCCAGGGGCCGGCGCAGCCACCCGCGACGGCCGGTCGCCCGCCCGGCACATCACCGGGGCGCGGCCTCTCAGAGCTGGCCGGTGGCCGCCCGGGCGTCGCGGTCCTCGAGCGCCTCGAGCAGGTGCATCGAGATGTCGGCCACCTTGACCTCGTCCTCTTCCTTGCCGGCGGCCTTGGTCCCGTCGTCGATCATGATGTAGCAGAACGGGCAGGCGACGGCGATGCGGCTGGCGCCGGTGGCGATCAGCTCCTGGCTGCGCTCGTCGTTGACCTTCTTGCCGGTCGTCTCCTCCATCCACATGCGCGCGCCGCCGGCGCCGCAGCACATGCCCTTCGTGCCGTTGCGCCCGGCCTCGACCACCTCGATCCCGCCGAGGCTGCCGATCACCTTGCGGGGCGACTGGTAGACGTCGTTGTGGCGGCCCAGGTAGCAGGAGTCGTGGTAGACGACCCGCTCCTCCAGCCGGGCATCGCTCATGTCGAGGTGCCCCTCGGCGATGAGCCACTCCAGGAACTGGCTGTGGTGGACGACCTCGTAGTTGCCGCCGAGCTGGGGATACTCGTTCTGCAGCGTGTTGAAGCAGTGGGGGCACTGGGTGACGATCTTGCGCACACCCATGCCGTTGAGCGACTCGATGTTCTGCATGGCGAGCATCTGGAAGATGTACTCGTTGCCGGAGCGGCGGGCGGGGTCGCCGGTGCAGTTCTCGGACGGCCCGAGGATGGCGAAGTCGATGCCGGCGCGCTGCATGAGCTTGGCCATGGCCACGCTCACCTTCTGGTTCTTGTCGTCGAAGCTGCCGGCGCAGCCGACCCAGTAGAGGAACTCGTGGTCGAAGCTGTCGCCCGGCTCCACGATGGGCACCCCTTCGACCTTGGCGGCCCAGGCGGCGCGGTCTCCCTGCGACATGCCCCACGGGTTGCCCGAGTTCTCCACCGACCGGTAGGCGGTCCCGAGCTCGGTCGGGAAGTTCGACTCCATCAGCGACAGGTAGCGACGCATGTCGAGGATCTTGTCGAGGATCTCGATGTTGACCGGGCAGATCTCGTCGCACGCCTTGCACGACGTGCAGGCCCACACCTCCTCGGGCGTGATCCGCTCGAACAGCGAGTCGGCCGAGACGGTGATCTCGGCGTCGACGCCGATCGGGGGCGACACCGGCGGGTTGCCGGTGCGGGCCATGACCTCGCCGGTCTTGAGCACGATCTCGCGCGGGTCGAGCGGCTTGCCGGTGGCGTGCGCCGGGCACACGCTGGTGAACCGCCCGCACATGGTGCAGGCGTCGGTGTCGAGGAGCTGCTTCCAGGTGAAGTCCTCGACGGTGGCGGCGCCGAAGGTCTCCAGCTCGGTCTCCATGAGGTTGGGCATGGCCTTCATGGCGCCCTTGGGGCGCTCCCGGTCGCGGAGGTACATGTTCAGCGGTGAGGTGAACATGTGCCGCAGCATGGTGACCGGCAGGATCATCAGGAAGACGACGAAGCTGGCGACGTGCGCGATCCACCAGCCCTGGTGCCAGCCGGCCAGGGAGCCCGACCCGTCGACGAGGTTGGAGAGCGGGTACCCGACGACCGACCACTTCTCGTAGGGCGGCTGGTCCTCCAGGGCGATGCGGAAGGCCTCGGCGCCGAAGCCGGTCACGCCGATGGCGAGGAAGGTGCCGAGGATGACGGCGTGCTCGGGCTTGGACTTGATGCGGATGCGGTAGGGCCGCTGCACGTACCGCCGGACGATGGCCCACACCACGCCGGCGACGAACAGGGCGCCGGCCACGTCGCCCACCAGGGCGTAGCCCCGGTACACGTCGCCGTGGAGGAACTTGGCGCCCTCCGGGACCTGGTGGTTGATCTCCAGGACGGTGGTGACGCCGAGCAGGATCAGGAAGTTGAAGTAGATCAGCGAGTGCATGACACCGGCTGCGGGATCGCGCAGCAGGGTCTGCATGTAGACGCCGGCCCGGAAGTCCTCCAGGCGGCGGCGAAGGTTCTTCCGGGTGGTGCTGCGGTCGTCGGGGCCGCCCCGCTCCCAGTTGCGCACGCGCTGCGAGAACACGACGGCGCCGTACAGCAACGTGATCGGCAGCACCGTGTAGAAGGCGAGCTTCCAGGCGGCGGGGACGTTGAGGAAGACCTCGCGTTGCACCGCCGAGTCGTCATGCCACTGGAGCACGGTCGCGGTGATCCCGGAGACGACCGTGACCAGCGCGACGAGCACACCGATGCCCACGGCGACCTGGTGGGGCTTGACCGATCGGACCTTGGCGGGCACTGCCCCGGTCGTCGGTTCGTCCAGCGTCTGGGTGCTGCTCACGGCGACCGAAGCTACCGAACGCGCCACGCCGGGGCGGAATCGCTCAGGCCTGCGGCCGGCGGCCGGCGCCCGGCGTACCGGTGGCAGCTATCCGCGCGGGCGCGGGTCAGGCCTGCGGCCGGCGCCCGGCGCAGCGGTGGCAGCCGTCCCGTGCGGGCGCCGGATAGGGGCTGTCGTGATCGCCGGGCGCGTGACGCCCGGGGGGGTCGTCCCGTGCCGGCCGTCGCCGGCCGCACGGGCGGTGACCCGGCGTTGCCGGGTCACCGCTCACCCGTACATCTCGGAGTCGAGCTCGCGCACCCGGGCGGCCAGCGCGGCCATGATCTTGTGGGTGAGGGTGGGCACCTCGTCGAGCAGCCCGTTGAACTCGCGTGGCCCGAGCACCAGCACGGTGAGCGGGGTGGCGGCCGTCACCGTCGCGGTGCGGGGCCCGTGGTCGAGCAGGGCCATCTCGCCGACGCAGTCGCCGGGGCCGAGCTGGGCGATGGTCTGCCCGCTGCGGGTGACCTCCGCGCTGCCCTCGACGATGACGAACGCCTCGCGGCCCACGTCGCCCTGGGTCACGAACTCCTTGCCCTCGTCCAGCGTCAGCTCGACCGTCGCCTTGGCGATGTCGCGGAGCTCCCTGGTCGTGCACCCGGAGAAGAGCGGGACCGAGGCGAGATGGTTGAGGTAGTCCTCGCGTGCCATGGCGGCGCAGCTTACGGAGCCGTCACACGCTCTGCTTGCGTTCTCGTGAGCGTCACCTGTCGTGGTGGACCGACCCTACGTTGTGTGAACGGTTCCCGCGCCAGCGTGACGTTCATACGACAGAAACAATCGCGAAACCCTCGGTCTCTACGTTGCCGAACGTGGAGGTGGCCCTCGTCCACTGGCCGGCCGAGCAGGACCGGAGGGAAGAGCTACGCCGTGCTGGGCAGCCTCGGCTGCTGCTGGTCGAGCGGGGCGCTCCACCGATACCGACCGACGAGCTGGAGGACTGGATCCGGTTGCCGGCCGACGACCTCGACCTCCGCGTCCGGGTCGAGGCGCTGCGGCGCCGCACCGACGGCGACACCGGCACGGTCCCCGCCCTCGACGACGACGGCGTGCTGCGCCTCGGCGACCGGTGGGTGTCGCTGCCGCCGGTGGAGGCGCGGCTCACCGGCGCGCTGCTGGAGCGCTTCGGCGCCGTGGTGTCGCGCGACGCGCTGGCCCGCTCGGGCTGGCCGGGCGG
>DASSGC010000461.1:0-12957 GCA_035693765.1 Acidimicrobiales bacterium | reverse complement strand
CGGCCGGCCACCCTCGACGACGTCGACGAGCTCGTCCGCCTCCGCTGGGTGATGATGGAGGCCCTCGGCGTCCGCGACGAGCCGAGCTGGCGGCCGGCCTGCGCCCGTTTGCTGACCGCCACCCTGGCCGACGGCACGACCGCGGCCGTGGTCGCGGAGCACCCGGACGCCGCCGGCCGCCTGGTGGCCTGCGGGGTGGGCCGGATCCTGGTGCGGCTGCCCGGCCCGCGCACGCCCGACGGGCGCTACGGGCACATCGCGTCGATGGTCACCGAGCCGGCGTGGCGCCGCCGGGGCCTGGCCTCGGGCATCGTCCAGGGCCTGCTCGACTGGTTCGCCGGTCAGGGCGTGCGCAAGGTCGACCTGCACGCGTCGCCGGAGGGCGCGCCGGTCTACCGGGCCCTCGGCTTCACGGAGGGCGAGTTCCCCGAGCTGGGCCGGCTCGCGATCCTGGGCTGACCGGCGGGCCCGCCCCTGAACCGGCGTCGCGCCGCGCGCACGACGCGGGGATGGCGCAGGGAATCGCAGCCGGGACGGTCGCCGGGCTCGCCCCTTGACCGGCCGGTCAAGTAGCCTCGCCTGCATGGCCGTGACGGACACTGTGCTAACCGAGGACGGGCGGGACGACGAGGCCACGGTGCGCGACCTGTGCGCCGCCCTGCTCGCCGAGGCGCCGCCCGCCACCACGCCGCCGGCCGAGTTCCTGGGCCGGCAGTACGACCTCGGGCTCGCCTGGGTCCACTTCCCCGCCGGCTTCGGCGGCCTCGGCCTGTCGCCCAAGCTGCAGAAGGTCGTCAACGAGACGTTGTCGGCCGCCGGCGCTCCCCGGGCCGGCGGCCGCAACCCCATCGGTCACGGCATGGGCGCGCCCACCATCGTGACCCACGGCAGCGACGCCCAGAAGCGGCGCTACCTGCGCCCGCTCTTCACCAACGAGGAGATCTGGTGCCAGCTCTTCTCCGAGCCGGGCGCCGGGTCCGACGTGGCCGGCCTGTCGAGCCGGGCGGTCCGCGACGGCGACGAGTGGATCGTCAACGGCCAGAAGGTGTGGACCACCCTCGCCCACATGGCCCGGTGGGGCATGCTCGTCGCCCGCACCGACCCCGACGCACCCAAGCACAAGGGCCTCACCTACTTCGTCGTCGACATGCACGCGCCCGGGGTCGAGGTGCGGCCGCTGTTCCAGATCACCGGCGAGGCCGAGTTCAACGAGGTCTACTTCACCGACGTCCGCATCCCCGACGCCGAACGGTTGGGCGACGTGGGCGACGGCTGGCGCGTCTCGCTCACCACGCTCATGAACGAGCGGGTGTCCATCGGCGGGCAGATCCCGGCCCGGGGCACGGGCTTCGCCGGCGAGCTCATGACGACCTACGCCGCCACCGGGCCCCACGACGCCGCCACCCGCGACCGGGTGGTGCAGCTGTGGATCCGGGCCGAGGTGCTGCGCCTCACCAACATCCGCGCCAGCCAGAACCGGTCGCAGGGCACCCCCGGCCCCGAAGGGTCGATCGGCAAGCTGGCCATGGCCGAGGTCCACAAGGACATCAGCGCCTGCGCGGTCGACCTGCTCGGCCCCGCCGGCCTGCTGTTCCCCGGCGGCTACCCGATGGCGCGGCCCCAGACGACCGCGCTGTGGAACAACCCCCAGCAGGCCTTCCTGCGCTCGCGGGCCAACTCCATCGAGGGCGGCACCACCGAGATCATGAAGAACATCCTGGCCGAGCGGGTGCTCGGCCTGCCCGGGGACGTCCGCGTCGACAAGGACCGGCCCTGGATCGAGGTGCCCCGCTCCTGACGGCCGCCCGTCGAGCATCGTTCCGGCGACACATCCGGTGGGGAGCCGACCAGGTCCGTCACCGGGACGAGGCTCCCCGCGTCAGCGCAGCTCCGTCTGGGCCACCCCGGCCACCCGCAGGTGGGCGGTCTCGTTGAGCGAGGCCACGGTCCGCTGGCCGGACGAGGCCACCAGCACTCGGCTCACGCTGGTGTAGCCGGGCAGGAAGAGCATCCCGTAGCCGAGGCCCAGCACCGTGGACACCACCACGTTGATCACGCCGCCGTGGCACACCAGGGCGATGCGCTGGGACGGGTGGGCGGCCGCCAGCCGGTCGACGCCGGCGACCACGCGGGCGCCGAACCCCTCGATGTCATCCGGGATCTCCATCCACCGGGGGTCGCCCGCCGCCTGCAGCTCCTCGATCGGGACGTAGGCCAGGGCCTCGGCGTCGTACTCGGAGAGGGCGGGCTCGACGACCGCGTCCAGCCCCAGGGCGGCGGCCAGCGGCTCGGCGGTCTCCGTGGCCCGCCGCAGCGGGCTCGTGTACACGGCGTCGACCGGGCCGGCGGGGTCGGCGGCGAGCCATTCGGCCAGGGCCTCGGCCTGGAGGTGGCCGAGCGCGGCGAGCGGGGGATCGGCGGGACCGGTGACGCTCTCGGCCCGCTGCGGCCGGGCGTGGCGGATGAGCAGGAGTTCCATGGGAGGCGGGCACGATACCCGCGCTCGGGTCGGGCCCGGCCGCGTCGACGGGCACGCCGGTGGCTACCGTGACCCGCGTGGAGGTGCTGGCGAGCCGGGTCCTGTTGCGACCGACCGACTTCGAGGCCGGGCGGCGCTGGTACCGCGACGTGCTGGGCCTGCACGTCGCCCGCGAGTACGGCACCGGCGGCGCCGTCACGGGCGTCGTGTTCTTCCTGGGCGGCGGCTTCCTCGAGCTGGTGAGCGGGTCGAGCCCGGTGGACCCGCCGGCGAGTGTCGCCCTGTGGCTCCAGGTGCGCGACGTCGACGCCGAGCACGCCCGCCTGGTGGCCGCCGGGGTCGAGGTGCTGTCGCCGCCGGTCGACGAGCCCTGGGGCCTGCGCGAGTGCTGGGTCGCCGACCCCGACGGCGTGCGGCTCGCCCTCATCGAGATCCCCGACACCCACCCCCTGCGGCGCCGGGTCGACTGACCGGCATCGCCCACCAGGAAACCGAGGCAGACCCCTTGCCGAAGCGTCGCACCAAGATCGTCGCCACCCTCGGACCCGCGTCCGACGCGCCCGAGGTCCTGGCCGAGCTGCTCGATGCCGGCGTCGACGTCGTCCGGCTCGGCCTGGCGCACGGCACGCCCGACGAGCACCTGGCCCGCATCCACCGGGTGCGGGAGATGGCGCGGCGCCGGGGCCGGACCGTCGGCGTGCTGGCCGATCTGCCCGGCCCCAAGGTCCGGACCGGGCCGTTCCCCGCCGGCGGTGCGTTCCTGGCCGAGGGCCAGGAGGTGACGCTGGTGGCGGGCGACGAGCCGAGCGACAGCGGCCGCATCGCCGTCGACGAGGCCGCCCTGGCCGAGATCGTGGCCGCGGGCGACGACGTGGTGCTCGGCGACGGCACGGTCACGCTGGAGGTGACCGCGGTCGACGGCGGCAGGGTGCGGGCCGCGGTGCGCAGCGGCGGCAGGCTCCAGGGACGGCCGGGGGCGCACCTGAGCTCCGACCGGTGGCTGCCGCCCGTCCCCACCGAGGACGACCTGCGCCTGGTCGAGCAGGTGGGACGGGAGGCCGACTGGCTGGCCGTGTCGTTCGTCCGCAAGCCCGAGGAGCTGGCCCGGGTGCGGGAGGCCGCCGGTCACGACGGGCCCCGGCTCATGGCCAAGATCGAGACACGGGCCGCGGTCGACCACCTCGAGGAGCTGCTGGCGGAGGCCGACGGCGTGATGGTCGCCCGGGGCGACCTCGGCATCGACTTCCCGATCGAGGACGTTCCCCACCTCCAGAAGCGCATCATCCGGGCCGCCGGCGCCCGCGGGCTGCCGGTGGTCACGGCCACGCAGATGCTCGAGTCGATGGTCACCGCACCCAGCCCCACCCGGGCCGAGGCGACCGACGTCGCCAACGCGGTGGTCGACGGCACCGACGCCCTCATGCTGTCCGCGGAGACCGCCATCGGCCACGACCCGGCCCTGGTCGTCGCCACCATGGCCCGCATCGCCGCCAGGGCCGAGCAGTTCGACGATCACCACGACGACGGGGCGCGGGGGCTGGTGCAGCGGCGGGCGCCGTCGACCAAGGCGGTCACGGTGGCCATGGCGCACGCCGCCCGGCGCGCCGCCGACGAGCTGGGTCTGGCGGCGATCGTGTGCTGCACCCGCGCCGGCCCGACGGCGCGGGCCATGGCGGCGCTCCGCCCCGCCTGCCGGCTGATCGGCGCCAGCCCGTCGCTCGCCACGGCCCGCCAGCTCACGCTGTCGTGGGGCGTCGAGCCCCTGGTGGTCGGCGAGTACGCGACGACCGACGAGATGGTGTGGTGCGTGGTCGAGGCGGCCGTGCAGCGGGGCCTGGTCCACCACGGCGACGCCATCGCGGTGCTCGCCGGGGCGCCGGACGCCGTCACCCGCACGACCGACGTGCTGCGCGTGGTGAGCGTCGAGTAGGCCGGTGGGTGTGAGACACGCTGAGGACCGCGGCCTGACCGCGACCGGGCTGTGGGCCCAGGAGCGGGGCGAGGGGCCCCTCGTCGTGCTCGTGCACGGCGCCATGGACCGCTCGGGCGGCATGCTGCGGGTGCGCCGGGCGCTCGAGCACGACCACCGGGTGATCCGCTACGACCGGCGGGGCTACGGCCGCTCGCTGCCGGCCGGGCCGCCGGTGACGTTCGACCAGCAGGTGGACGACCTGGCCGCGGTCCTCCGCGGCCGCCAGGCCGTGCTCGTGGGCCACAGCTTCGGCGGGGTGGTGTGCCTCGCCCTGGCGGAGCGACGTCCCGACCTGGCGCGGGCGGTGCTGGCCTACGAGGCCCCCCGGATGTGGGCGTCGTGGTGGCCGGGCGGCTCGGTCGGCCTGCAGGCGAGCCGGCAGGAGGACGCCGGCGACGCCGCCGAGTGGTTCCTCCGCCGGATGATCGGCGACGCGATGTGGGAACGCCTCCCGGCCGCGATGCGGGCCGAGCGCCGCGCCGAGGGCCCTGCGCTGGTGGCGGAGATCGCGTCGGTCCGACCGCCCCGCCCCCCGCCCTACGATGCCGCCGCGATCCGGGTGCCGGTGCTGGCCGTGGCGGGGTCGGCGAGCCGGCCCCACCACGTGCGGGCCACCGACGAGCTGGCCGCGGTGGCGCCGCACGGGGCGCGCGTCGTCCTCGACGGCGCCGGCCACGGCGCCCATCTGAGCCACGCCGCCGAGCTGGCCGACCTCGTCCGCCTGGCCGTGCGCCGGGCCGACGAGTTCGCCGTGCTGCCGGTGGAGGGCCCGGTGTGAGCCGGCCGCCACGCGCCATGGACCCGGCGACCGACCCGACCCTCGACCCGACCCCCGACCCGACGCTCGACCCGACGCTCGACCCGACGCTCGACGCAGCCCGCCGCCGGGCCGTGCCGGGACGCGCCCGGCGGTGACGGCGATGCCCCCGACCGCGCGGGCCCGGCGGCGCTGGTTCGGTCGCGCCCGGCGCGGCCCCGTGGCCTTCGTGCTGTCGGGCGGCGGCAACCTCGGCGCGGTCCAGATCGGGATGTTGCGGGCGCTGGCCGAGCGGGACATCAGGCCCGACCTCGTCGTCGGCTGCTCGGTCGGGGCCATCAACGGCGCCGCGCTGGCCGAGGACCCGACGCTCGCCGGGGTCGCCCGCCTGGAGCGGCTGTGGCGGGAGCTGGACGGCAAGGACCTCATGCCGTCGAAGCTCCTGCCCAACGCCGTGTCGCTGGCCCGGCGGGGCGAGGCCATCCACGACAACGAGCCGCTGCGCCGCGCGCTGGAGAGCCAGCTCACCGCCCGCACGTTCGAGGAGCTGGCCGTGCCGTTCCAGTGCGTCGCCACCGACGTGATCGGCGTGCGCGAGATGTGGTTCTCGACGGGCCCGCTGATCGAGCCGATCCTGGCGTCGGCCGCCCTGCCCGCCGTGTACCCGGCGGTGGAGATCGACGGGGTGCGCTACCTCGACGGCGCCATCGTGGACGACGTGCCCATGAGCCGGGCGGTCGAGCTGGGCGCCCGGACCGTGTACGTGCTCCAGGTCGGCGCCTTCTCCCGGCCCCGGCCGGAGCCGCGCCGCCCGCTCGACGTCGCCGTGCAGTCCTACTGGATCGCCCGGCACCACCGGTTCAAGCGTGAGCTGGCCGCCATGCCGCCCCATGTCGACCTCCACCTGCTCCCGACCGGGCAGACGCCGACGATGCGGTACAACGACTTCACCCGGTCGGCGGAGCTGATCTCCGTGGCCTACGCGGCGTCGAGCGACTACCTCGCCGGGCGCCCGGCCCGCCCCGGCGTGCCCGCCGGCGACCCGTCACCGACCGGCGTGGCCACGCGCCACACTGGCGCCGATGACTGACCGCCCCGTCCACCTGTCCACCACGGGCCCGCCCGAGACGGTGCTCGACCCCGAGCCCGCCGAGGCGCTTGCCGCCCTCGACGACGCGCTGGCCCGGCCCGTCGACGAGCAGCGCGTGGCGGTGGCGGCGGTCGTGGCCCGCTGGCCCCGGTTCCTCGACGGCTGGGCCCAGCTCGGGCTGCTGGGGCGGGACGACGTCGAGTGCTACGCCTACCACCGCGTCGGCTACCACCGCGGGCTCGACCGCCTGCGGGCCAACGGCTGGCGGGGGTCGGGCTACGTGCGCTGGCAGCACGAGACCAACCGCGGGTTCCTGCGTGCGCTCGACGGCCTCCGCGCCGCGGCCGACGCCATCGGGGAACGCGACGAGGCCGAGCGCTGCGCGCAGTTCCTCCGCCAGCTCGATCCCGACTGGCCGCCGTCCGGCGGGTGACCGGGCGGCCGCCGCCGGTAACCTATGGATGATGATCCATGTATCGGCGCCGGGCACGGTGCCGGGCGATGCGTCGCCGGCATCGACCCGTGCCCGCCGTGACGGAGAGGAGCCCGCGTGGACGTGAAGGTCATCGAGCAGTGCTGCGCTCCGCTGCTGGCGGCCCCCCTGGACGAGCAGGCCGCGGCCGACCTGGCGTCGGGGTTCAAGGTCCTGGCCGACCCGGTCCGGCTCCGGCTGCTGTCCCTCATCGCCGCCGCGCCCGGCGGATCGGCCTGCAGCTGCGACCTGGAGGCACCCGTCGGCAAGAGCCAGTCGACCGTGTCCCACCACCTGTCGGTGCTCGCCGGCGCGGGGCTCATCACCAAGGAGAAGGTCGGCCGCTGGGTCATGTGCTCGGTCGTCCCCGGCCGCGTGGCGCTGCTGCGTGACGCGCTCGGCGGCTGAGAGGCCGAGCGGGCGCTCGCCACGGCCTACGTCGTGGGGATCTGGCAGGGAAGCACCAGCTCCACAGCTCGGCCGAGCGGCAAGGCGGCACGGTGACACGCGCCGGCGTGACCTATCCGCCCAGGTTCCGACGCGACGGGCTCACCCCGCGGTGGCCGGGACGGCGAGCAGCGCGCTCAGGTTCTCGGGCGCGAAGAACGCGGCCGGCGACACGGTGCCCGCCGTGACGCTCACGAACGCGTCCATCGCCGGCTGGTTGCCCTGGATGGCCGCCAGGAGCTTCTGCAGCGCCGGCGGCGGCGTCAACGCCGCCAGCTGGGCCGTGAACTCGTAGATCGGCAGCCGCTCGGCGTCCCGCGCCCGCTGCAGGGCGGCCATGGCCTGGTCGAACGGCCGCCGGCCGCAGAACACGTCGTCGAGCGCGGCGGCGCACTGCTCGGCGTCGAGAAAGGCGTCGCTCATGCCCTGGCCGGTGATCGGGTCCTTGGTGGAGCCGGCGTCGCCCACGGGGCCATCGTACGGGCCGCCTGCCCGCGGCGGCGCCAGGGTCGGGGACCTGGCGCCCGCGGCCGGTGCGGGTGCAGGGGCTCAGGTGGGCCGGAGCGCCTCGGCGGCGGCGGTGATGCGGTCGCGGAGCGCGGCCTTGCCGCCGTCGTCGAGCCAGCAGGCGTCCGCCCCGTCGAGCGCGATGGCCACCATGTCGTCCCAGCCCCAGCCGAAGGCCTGGGCCACCGAGGCGTACTCGTAGCCGAGGTCGAGGTCGGTGAGGGCGGGGTCGTCGGTGTTGAGCGTGGCCAGCAGGCCGGCCGCCCGCATGTCCCGGTAGGGATGATCGGGCAGGGACGGGACCGCGTTGGCGATCCGGATGTTCGAGTTGGGGCAGACGGTGAGCGGCACCCGCTCGCCCGCGAGCCGGGCGGTGAGCTCGGGTGAGTCGAGGATCGACATGCCGTGGTCGATCCGCTCCGCGCCCAGGACGTCGATGCAGGTGGCGATGGCATCGGGCCCGGAGTTCTCCCCCTGGTGCGCCGTCCGCCGGAAGCCGGCGGCCCCGGCGACCGCGAAGGCCGCGGCGTAGCTCGCGGGCTCCTGGCCGAGCTCGGTCGAGTCGTAGCCGACGCCGATCACCCGCTCCATGCCCGGGGTACCGGCCCGCCGCAGGCCGGCGAGCATCTCCGCCAGCTCGCGGGCGGCACCGGGCCCGACGTCGCGGTCGAAGTCGCAGATGAGGTTGACCTGCACGCCCGTGTCGGCGGCCGCCGCGGAGAGCCCCTCGTCGAGGCCGGCGACGATGGCCGACAGGCGCTGACCCGCGGCGAGGTGGCGGGCCGGGGTGAAGAAGCTCTCGCGGTACACGAGGCCGTGGGCCGCACCGTCGATCACCGACTCGTACGCCAGCCGGGCCCAGTCGCCCGGGTCGCCCAGCACCGACTGGACCAGCCAGAAGATGCGGAGGAAGCCGTCGAGCGAGTCGTAGCGGAACAGCGCCGTGGGCTCGGCGACGGGGAGGGCGATGCCGTTCTTGGCCGCCAGCTCGGCCACCGTGGTGGCGCGCATGGTGCCCTCGACGTGGCAGTGGAGCTCGACCTTCGGCAGGCGGTCGAGCGCGGCGGCGAGCGGATCGCTCATGTCGACACCCGGGTGCGCACCCACCATCCCCGACGAGGCTACGACCGGTTTGCCTCTGGCGGATGCGCACCACGCCGCCCACCCGCGGCGGGCCCGCCCGACGGTGGGACGTTCGGCCCTGGCCGGCATCCTGCGGCGGTGGGACGCTGCCGCCATGCGCATCGGATCGTGCGTCGCCCGGCGGTACGGCGACTACCTGCGGTGGATGTACCGCGGCCCCCGACCAAACCTCCTCGCCCGCGCCCAGAACGGGGCCTCGGCCGTCGTCTTCGCCACCGGGATCTGGCCCCAGCGCGTGGCCATGCTGCAGGTGCGGGGTCGCAAGAGCGGGCGCACCGTGTCGTTCCCGGTGGTGATCGCCGACCTGGAGGGCGAGCGCTACCTGGTCTCGATGCTCGGCGAGCGGGCCAACTGGGTGCGCAACGTGCGGGCCGACGGCGGACGGGCCGTGCTGCGCCACGGCCGGCGCGAGGCCGTGCGGCTGGAGGACGTCCCGGCGGAGCAGCGGCCGGTCATCCTGCGTCGCTACCTGGCGCTGGCGCCCGGCGCCCGCCCCCACATCCCGATCGATCGCGACGCCCCGCTCGAGGAGTTCGCCCGGATCGCCCCCGACATCCCGGTGTTCCGCATCACGCCCGAGCCAGCCACGGGGACCGGGACCGTCCCGGCGGCGGCGCGGACCGGCGGGGACGGCACCTGACCGCGACCGCCGGACGGTGCCCGGACCTCCGCGGTCGGGGATCGGGCCTGCGTCAGAGGACCGCCTCCGGCGAGCTGGACGGGCGGCGCCACCTCGCGCCCGCGGGGGAGCGGGCAGCGTGAGGTCCTTCACCTACGACGCGGTCGGCGGGCGGGTGGTGTTCGGCGCGGGCGCCCGGCGGGCGCTGCCGGCCGAGCTCGACGCGCTGGGCACCCGGCGGGTGTTGGTGGTCGCGTCCGAGCGGGAGGAGGCGGCCCTGTCCGGCGAGCTGGCGGGCCTGCTCGGCGAGCGGCTGGCCGGTCGGTTCCGCGACGTGGTCCAGCACGTGCCGGTGGCCCAGGCCGAGGCGGCCCGGGCGCGGGCGGACGAGCTCGACGTCGACACGCTGGTCACCATCGGGGGCGGCTCGGCCGTCGGCGTCGGCAAGGCGGTGGCGCTGGCCCGCGACGTGCGCCAGGTGGTGCTGCCCACGACCTACGCCGGTTCGGAGATGACCACGATCTGGGGGATCACCGACCGGGGCCGCAAGCGCACCGGCACCGACCCCCGGGTGAAGCCCGAGGTCGTGCTGTACGACCCGGAGCTGACGCTGACGCTGCCGCCCGCCATCGCCGGCCCGTCGGGCGTGAACGCGCTGGCCCACTGCGTCGAGGCCCTCTACGGGCCCGGCGCCAACCCCGTCGTGACGCTGATGGCGCTGGAGGGCATCCGGGTGCTGCGCCGCAGCCTGCCGGCCGTGTGCGCCGCGCCCGGCGACCTGGCCGCCCGCACCGAGGCGCTCTACGGCGCCTACCTGGCCGCCGCCGCGCTCGCCTCGGGCGGCACGGCCCTGCACCACAAGACCTGCCACGTGCTCGGCGGCATGTTCGGCCTCGACCACGGCGGCTTGAACGCCGTGGTGCTCGGGCACGCCCTCGCCTACAACGCGCCCGCCGTCCCGGAGGTCGTCGAGGCCGTCGCCGCGGCGCTGGGCACCGACGACGCGCCCGGCGCGCTGTTCGACCTGGCCGCCGAGGTCGGGGCGCCGACCAGCCTGGCCGCCCTCGGCATGCCCGCGGGCGGGCTCGACGCGGCGGCCGAGCGGGTGGCGGTCGCGGCCGAGGGCAACGTGCGTCCCGTCGACGTGGCGGGCGCCCGGCGGCTGCTCGGCGACGCCTTCGCGGGGCGGCGCCCGGCGGCCGTGCGCACGGAGACCCGGCCGGCACGGCCGGCGGACACGAGGGGGAGCGATGGCTGACAGGCGCGCCAGGACGACGGGAGTCCCATGACCACGAACATCACCCCCGCCGAGCACCTGGCCGCGGTGCAGGCGACCTTCTCCGGCGCGGGCGACCCCCGGCTGGCGGACGTCATGCGGTCGCTGGTGGCCCACCTGCACGCGTTCGTCGTCGACGTGGGGCTGACCCGCGACGAGTGGTTCGCCGGCATCGACTTCCTCACGCGGGTCGGCCACATGTGCGACGGGCAGCGGCAGGAGTTCATCCTGCTCAGCGACACGCTGGGGGTCTCGATGCTGGTCGAGATGCTGGCGCAGGGGGGCGTTCCCGGCACGACCGAGCCGACGGTGTTCGGCCCGTTCCATGTCGAGGGCGCGCCCGAGCGCGCCCTCGGCGCGTCGATCGTCGAGCCCGGGGGCGACCTCCCGGGCGAGCCCCTGACCGTCGCGGGCACGGTCCGCAGCCTGGACGGCACCCCGCTCGGCGGGGCGCGGCTGGACGTGTGGCAGACGGCCCCCAACGGCCTCTACGACGTGCAGGACGAGCGGCAGCCGGCGATGAACCTGCGCGGCGTCTTCACCGCCGCGGCCGACGGCGGCTACCACTTCCGCACGCTGCGGCCGGTGGCGTACCCCATCCCCGGCGACGGGCCGGTGGGCGAGATGCTGCGCGCCACCGGCCGCCACAACTGGCGGCCGGCGCACATCCACTTCGTCGTGTCGGCCCCCGGCCACAAGCCGGTGATCACCCACGTGTTCGATCGGGCCAGCGCCTACCTCGACTCCGACGCCGTCTTCGGCGTGCGCGACTCGCTGGTCGTCGGCATGGACGGTGGCACGGCCCGCTTCGACCCCGTCCTGGAGCCCGTGGCCTGAGATGAGAGGCCGAGCGGATAGGGCGCTCGCCACGGCCTACGCGTGGCGATTCGGAGCGGGAGCACCAGCTCGACAGCTCGGCCGACCGGCGATGCAGCACGGTGACCGGCGGCGACGTGAGACCCCCGGCCGGTGGCGTCGGGGTGCTCAGGGGCGGATCTCGTAGAACGCGTTGATCACGTGGTCGACGTCGAGGGGCCGGAAGCGGGTGAAGCCGGCCTCGCGGGCCATCGCCTCGGCACGAGCGGCGGACAGGCCGAGGGTGCCGAGGCCGGCGCCGCCCGGCTCGGACAGCGCGGAGGCCATGCACGACAGCACGCTGGTGCCGTACATCATCGCCGCCACCGGGTTGCGCTCGACGTTCTCGGCGAAGGTGTCGCGAGCCTTGATGTCCACGAGCAGCCACGTCCCGTCCTCCGCCAGCGCCCGGCGGATGGTCCGCATGACGCCGGCCGGATCGGTCATGTCGTGGACGCAGTCGAACGTGAGCACGAGCGCGAGCGACCCGTCGCCGGGCACGGGATGGCGGCGCGGGTCGTGGAAGGCGACGTTGGCGAGCCCGCTGGCGGCCCGGCGCTCGTCGGCCCGGTCGAGCGCGTGCTGCGAGATGTCGTAGCCCGTGACGGTGCTGGCGGGGAACGCCTCCGCCATGAGGAGCACCGCCCCGCCGGTCCCGCAGCCGATGTCGGCCACGGCGCCGCCGGCGCGGAGCCTCTCGACCACACCGTCGAGCAGCGGCAGCACGTCGGGGACGAGGTGGCGCCGCATCCAGGGCCCGAAGCTGCGCTCGATGCCGTGGGCGGCCTCCGGGCCGTGGCTGTCGTAGTCGTGGCCCAGGCCGGTGCGGAAGCTCTCGGGCAGCGCCGTGAGCATCGCCATGGTCTGCGGGAGCGAGTGGAACATGCCGAGCAGGCACATGTCGGCGTCCTCGTCGACGAGCACCGGGACGGCGGCGGGCGCGAGCGCGAACCGCTCGCCGTCGCCGGCCGGCTCCGCTGTCAGCAGCCCGGCCGCCGCCTGGTTGTAGGCCCACTCCCGCACCCACCGCTCGACCAGGCCCGTGGCCTCCGCCAGCGCCCCGGTGGTGAGGGGCGTCCCGGCCGCGGCCAGCGCCCGGTAGAGGCCCAGCCGGTCCCCGAGGTGGATCATGCCCGCCGTCACCGCACCCGACATCTGGGTCACGACCTGGTAGGCGAACAGCGCGACCTGCTCGTCGCTCGGCGGCTCGGTCGTCGATGGCGTCGTCATGCCGGGAACACTAAGCAGAGGCCGAGCGGATCGGGCGCTTGCCACGGCCTACGCGTGGCGATTTGGGGTGGAAGCACCGGCTCGACAGCTCGGCCGACCGGCGATGCAGC
>DASSGC010000460.1:0-3653 GCA_035693765.1 Acidimicrobiales bacterium | reverse complement strand
CGGGGTGGAGCCCGGGCGGGCCGGAGGCGCGGGGGGAGCCGGCCGCGGGCCGGTGGCGGGGCGGGACAGGGCACGCGGGGGGTGGCCGTGGGCGAGGTGACCCGGACGTTGGTGGTGTGGTGCGCCGACTGGCCGGTGGTGGCGGCGGGCCTGCCGCTCGACCGGCCGGTGGCCGTGCTGCGGGCCAACCGGGTCGTGGCCTGCTCGCCGGCGGCCCGGGCCGAGGGCGTCGAGCTCCACCAGCGGCGACGCGACGCTCAGTCCCGCTGCCCGGAGGTCGTGATCGCCGATCACGACCCGGCCGCCGAGGCCCGGGCGTTCGAGCCGGTGGCCGCCGCCCTCGAGGCGCTGACCCCCCGCATCGAGATCGGGTACCCGGGCCTCTGCGCGTTCCCCACCCGGGGGCCGTCCCGCTACCACGGTGGTGACGCGGCCCTGGCCGCCCGGGCCCTGGGCCTGGTGTCCGCCGTGCTGGCGGGGAGGGGCCCGGCCCGGGTCGGGGTGGCGGACGGGCCCTTCGCCGCCGAGCTGGCCGCCCGCCGCCGGCCGGTCCCGGCCGCCCCGGCGGGCCGGGGAGACGGGCGGGCGGAGCGCTCCTCGGCGGGGCCGGTGGTGATCGCGCCGGGGGGCAGCCCGGCCTTCCTGGCCCCGGTGCCGGTGACGGTGCTGGCCGATCGGGGTGGCCCGGTGGGGGTCGAGCTGGTCGAGGTCCTCGAACGGCTGGGAATCCGCACGCTCGGCGCCCTGGCGGCACTGCCGGTGGCCGAGGTGGTCGGCCGGTTCGGGGCCGAGGGCCTGCTCGCCCACCGGCTGGCCCGGGGGGTCGACGAGCGGCCGCCCCGCACCGCGCCGCCCCCGCGGGAGTGGACGGTGGTGGCCGAGATCGACCCCCCGGCCGCCCGGGTCGAGGCGGCGGCCTTCGTGGCCCGGGGCCTGGCCGACGACCTGCATGCACGGCTGGCGGGCGCCGGCAGCGCCTGCACCCGCCTGGCCATCGGGGCCGAGAGCGAGCACGGCGAGACCCAGGAGCGGGTGTGGCGCACCGAGGGCAGCTTCACGGCCCGGGCCATCGCCGACCGGGTCCGCTGGCAGCTCGACGGTTGGCTCCAGGCGGCTCACCGGCCCACGGGCGGCCTCACCCGGCTGTGGCTGGCGCCCGACGAGGTCGTGGCGGCCGGGGGCCGGCAACTCGCCTTCGGCACCGGCGGGCCGGGGGCGGTCGACGCCGTCGAGGCGGGCGATCGGGCCGCCCGGGCGCTGGCCCGGGTGCAGGGCCTGCTCGGCATCGAGGCCGTCCGGGTCCCCGAGTGGCGTGGCGGCCGGGGGCCGGGCGAGCGGGTGCGGCTGGTGCCGGTGGCGGCCGAGGACATGTCGGAGCCCCGCCCCGCGGCCCGGCCGGGTTGGGTGGCGGGGCCCTGGCCGGGGAGGGTTCCCGCCCCGGCGCCCGCTGCCGTCCACGCGCGCCCGCTGCCGGCGGAGGTGGTCGACGGCGCGGGGCGGGCCGTGCGGGTGGGCGCCCGCGGCGAGGTGAGCGACCCGCCGGTGGCGGTGGCGGTGGGGGAGGGGGAGGGACCGGGTCGCCGGGCGGCACGGGTGGTCGCCTGGGCGGGGCCGTGGCCGTGCGACGAGCGGTGGTGGGACCCGGCCGCCCGGCGCCGCCGGGCCCGGCTCCAGGTGGTGACGGAGGACGGCCTCGCCTACCTGCTGGTGGTCGAGTCCGGTCGCTGGGCCGTGGAGGCGACCTACGACTGACGGTCGCGTCAGCGGAGGCGGACGACCCGGAGCACGTCGGCCGCCCGGTCGGTGTCGCCCGGGTAGCCGCCGATGATCACCACCACGTCGCCGGCCGAGGCGATGCCGGCGGCGACGGCCTCCTCGGTGGCGAACCACGCCATCTCGTCGGTCGTCGCCCACGGCCGGCCCAGGACGGCGGTCACGCCCCAGGCGAGCGAGAGGCTCCGCACGGTCCGCTCCGACGGCGTGACCGCCAGCACGGGCACCGTGGGGCGGAAGCGGGCGACGGCGCGGGCGGTGTCGCCCGACCGGGTGCAGCACACGATGGCGGCGGCCCCCACGTTGGTGGCGGCCCGCCAGGCGCCCTCGCTGGTGGCGTCGGTGATCTTGGTCGTGGTGGGCAGCGGGCGGGAGCGCCGCAGCTTCCCCAGCTTGCCGCCCCACTGCAGGTAGTCGGCCTCCTGCTCGGCCCGGGTGACGACGGCGGCCATGACGGCCACGGCCTCGGCGGGCTCGGTGCCGATCGCGGTCTCGGCCGAGAGCATGACGGCGTCGGTGCCGTCGAAGACCGCGTTGGCCACGTCGGACACCTCGGCCCGGGTGGGGTAGGCGGCGGTGATCATCGACTCGAGCATCTGGGTGGCGGTGATGACCGGGCGGCCGGCGGCGATCGCCGCCCGCACCAGCCGCTTCTGGACGTGGGGCACGTCCTCGATGGGGAGCCGGATGCCGAGGTCGCCCCGGGCGACCATGACGGCGTCCGCGATGGCGAGGATCTCGTCGGCCTCGGCGACGGCGGAGGCGGTCTCGATCTTGGCGACGACGTGGGGCCGGTCGGGGCCGAGGGCGTCGATGAGGCGCTGGATGTCGGCGGCCCGCTGCACGAACGACGCGGCCACGGCGTCGGCCCCGGCGGCCGCCGCCGCGGCGGCCAGCACGAGGTCGCGCTCGGTGGGGCCCGACACGCCGCCCGCACCGTCGGGAAGGTGGATGCCCGGCCGGCCCTGCACGTGGCCGCCCCGACGGACGGTGGCCATGACCGCCCCGGGTCGGGGGTCGCTGCCGCCGCCGGCGACCTCGCCGGAGGGGTCGTCGCCGACCTGGAGCATGATGGCGCCGTCGCCGAGCACGACCCGGGCGCCGGGGTCGAGGTCGAGGTGGGGCAGGTCGAGACCGAGGACCGCGCGGCTGCTGGCGGGTGCGCCGCAGCGCAGCTCGACGCGGTCGCCGGTCGCCAGCTCGACCCCACCCTCGGGGAACGGCGCGGTGCGGAGCTTGGGGCCGGGCAGGTCGACGAGGACGCCGACGGTGCGGCCCTCCTCGGCGCTGACCCGCCGCACGCGGTCGATGAGGGCGAGCTGGACGGCCGCCTCGCCGTGGGACAGGTTGATGCGGATCACGTCGGCCCCGGCCGCGATCAACTTGCGTAGCACCGGCTCGTCCCACGACGCCGGCCCGATGGACGCCACGATCTTCGTACGCCGCACAGCCCTGTCCCTTCGATGTGTGTCGGCACCCCTGCGTGCCGGTCGGGTCACCCAGCTCTCCGACCGGGTCAACGGTACCTACGTCACATTCGTCGCGACACCTGGTTACGGGCGGCGGGCGGGCGACGGGCCTCGACGGGAGGCGGTGTAGCTGCCGGGGCCGACGGCGCCCCGCTGGGTGACGTCGACGGAAAGTGCAGAACTTGGCACTGTCGAACTTGGCACCGTCGAACATGTGTTCGTAGACTGCCGCGGTGGGGTTCAACAACCCGGACGTCCCGTGGCGCGAGATCGAGCGCACCCTGTCCGACCGCCGGCCGGGCGACGATCCTCGCACCTGGTGGGCCCCGCCGGCGCCCGAGGTCGGCGAGCCCCGCCGGGACGGCCGGGGGCGGCCCACCGGGGATCGCCGGGACCCCCGGCCGTCCGCCG
>DASSGC010000459.1:0-2380 GCA_035693765.1 Acidimicrobiales bacterium | reverse complement strand
CCGGCGAGCGTGCCCAGATCCTGCATGCCCCCCGACGCCGTCCATCGGAACGCGTGATTGACGTGGTCCGCCGTTCTGGAGTACCCCGTGACCTGGCCCCGCTCGTTGATCCCCGTCGCGAAGCTGGTCGGTCCGCCGAGCGTGCCCAGATCCTGCATGCCACCCGACGCCGTCCACCGGAACGCGTGCCCGACGCGGTCCGCCGTGTCGGCAGTTCCGGTCACCTGGCCCCGCTCGTTGATCCCCGACGCGTCGCTGAACGCTCCGCCGAGCGTGCCCAGATCCTGCATGCCACCCGACGCCGTCCATCGGAACGCGTGACGAGCGCCGTCCGCGGTGCCGGCACTCCCGGTCACCTGGCCCCGCTCGTTGATCCCCGTCGCGAAGCTGAACGTTCCGCCGGGCGGCGCGCCCAGATCTGTCATCACTGCGCGGAGCGCCGGCACACGCACCGCCGCGGCCTCGCCGGCCGCTGCTGCCTCAGCGGGCGCCGCCAGGACTCCGGCCAGAAGGGCGGTGGCCGCGAGGGCACCATGCCTCCCATATCGTCCACCGACCATTGCCCGCCCCCCAGTGAGTCGATCAACGGGCCTGGACAGACGGTACTCCACGCCTCTGGCGCCCGCCCGCACGCCGGCGCCGGTTCTGCCAGGCAAGCCCGCCTTCCCCACCGAGCAGGGACTCAAACGGCTCCGAGGCCGAAAGGGAGTGCCGTCCGGCCAGCGGCGCGGCTCCGAATGCCGCTCGTCACCGTCACGAGCGAAAGGAGACACTGGTGCCGGTCCACGACGACATTCCCACTCCGGGCCAGCGGTCCCGACGCCGCACGCTGCGGTCGTTGGCGGCCGGGGCGGCTGGAGTCATCACCCTGGGCCTGGCCGTACCCACGGCCGGCGCCCTCATGCCCGCCCCGAACGCCGACGAGGCCTGGTCGCCCGTCGAAGTGGGCTACTCCGACGAGGCCGGGTGGGCCACACCGCCCGCGCCGGAGCAACCGGCCGACATAGCTCCCGAGCCGGACCCGGTCGCCGACCAGGTGTACACGCCGTGCTGCGGGTACGGGACCGAGTTCGACACCGGCACCGAGTACAACGACCCACCTGTCGAGGACGACACCGCCTGGCAGGCCCCCGAGGCCACCCCGCCGGCGCCGGCGCCCACCGGCGAGGACGCCGTGGTGGCCCCGGCGCCCGGGCCCCCGACGGTCGTGGAGGCGGCCGGGCCTGCGGCCCCCGAGGCCACCGGCCCGGTCGACCCGGTCGACCCGACCGACCCGACCGACCCGGTCGACCCGGTCGACCCGGTGCAGGGTGAGACCGAGCAACAGCGGGCCCAGCGGTTGCTCGACGAGGCCATCGCCGACGTACGCGCGATCCTGTCCGACACCGACTGCGCAGTGTGGCTGGCATTCGGAGAAATGTCAGCCGAAAGCGCGCCGGCCGACCCGCGGGTGGCCTTGGACGAATTCAACGCCATCGTCAACGCCCAGAGCCCGCCGAAGCTGCACAACCTGTACAGCCAGCGGGACCAGGAGAGGCCTCTCACACTGGCTGCTGCTGGTCCTGTTGGCTCTGGCGGCAACGCTGAGCTCTACATCTATCAGCCGTTCTACGCCGAGGACTTCGACAGCGGCATCTTCCTGAACACGCCTCTCCGGGCCACGTACAACCTCTACTCCCGTGAGTACGTGTATCAGTTGACCCCGAGGCAGGTGCGGGCGCTCGCTCTGCTGCACGAGTACCGGCACGCCTCGGGGACGTTGAACGGGTCTCACAACGGCGATCCGGACAACGCCGCGAGCCGGGCGACTGCCCTCGTTGCCGAGAACGAGGCGATCATCGATCGCTGCATCCACGACGCCCGACGCGAGCCCAATCCGACGTGGGTCACGGCGCCGCCGGATCACATCGAGCTGGCCCCGATCGACGGGATCCCCACGACGATCGACCCGATCACACCGCTGCCACCACCGCCCCCGCCACCGGGCGACGGTGAAGGCGAGGTGACCATCGGCCCCCTCGAGGGCGAGCCCGGCTACGAGGAGCCCCCGCCCGATGCCCCGGTGATCGACCCGTCCGACGCCGTGCCGGTGGTCCTCGATGACAACCCCGTGCCCCCCGCCCCGGCCGACCCGAGCCCGGTCGACCCCGAGTGCCCGTACGGGTGCCTCGACCCCGACCCGGGTGTGCCGATCGACCCCGGCTACGGCGGCGGCGACCCCTACGACCCCGGCTACGGCGGCGGCGACCCCTACGACCCCGACTACGGCGGCGGCGACCCCTACGACCCCGACTACGGCGGCGGCGACCCCTACGACCCCGACTACGGCGGCGACGACCCCTACGACCCCGACTACGGCGGCGACGACCCCTACGACCCC
>DASSGC010000458.1:0-8047 GCA_035693765.1 Acidimicrobiales bacterium | reverse complement strand
GGCGGACGCTCAGGCGCTGGCCGCGGCCGTGCCGTGGACCTCGTCCGAGCTCGGACCGACGGCGTCCGCGATGGCGGTGAGCGGCGCGACGTCGACCCGGTAGACCTCGGCGGCGTTGAGTCCCAGGATGCGGGCCGTCTCGTCGGGCGGCACGTCGCGGAAGCGCTCCGCGATCCACCGGCGGGTGTGGGGGTAGGTGCCCTCCGGGTGGGGGAGGTCGTTGCCCCACAGCAGGTTGCCGACGCCGATGGCGTGGCGCCGGACGATCTCGTCCACCCCCGGCGTCGAGGCCGCGAACCAGCAGTTGCGGTCGACGTAGGCGCTCGGCGGCATCCGCAGGTCGACCCGGAAGGCATCGCCGAACTTGCGGGTGTTGTGGCCACCGTGCCACTTCTCGTCCATGCGGGCGACGATGTCGGGCACCCACCAGGCGCCGTTCTCGGCGATCGAGTAGCGCAGCGTGGGGTGGCGCTCGAACACGCCGGACAGCAGCAGCACCCAGAACGGGCGGGCCGCCCACCACCAGGCCTCGGCGGCGTAGACCGGGACGAAGCCCGGGCCCAGCGGGTAGTCGGCGGGGCCGGCGCCCGAGTGGGTGTGCACCACCATGCCGGCCTCGGCGCAGGCGGCCCAGAACGGCTCGTAGCTCAGGTCGAGGTAGGCGGGGGCGTCGAACCACCGGGTGGGGATCATCACGCCCCGGAGCCCGCGCCCGGCGGCGACGTGGACCTCGGCGACGGCATCCTCGACCCCGGCGGTGACGGGCACGACGGCGACGCCGATGCGGCGGTGGGGGTTCGTGGCGCAGAAGTCGGCGAGCCAGCGGTTGTGGGCGCGGGCGCCGGCCCTGACCGCCTCGGGGTCGGCGCCGGTGCCGGACCCGAGGCCCGATCCGAACGGCGAGCTGGCGAGGCGGCCGGTGCCGAGCACGTCGGCGTCGGGGAACAGCACCTCGGCGGCCACGCCCTCCGTGTCGAGGATGGCGTCGCGCACGGCGGGGTCGTACCCGGCCTTCATCTCGTGGTCGCCGGTCACCTCGTCCCACTCCTCGACGAAGGCGGTGTTGACCATGCGGCCGGCCTCGAGCTCGGCCTGATGCTCGTCGAAGGCTCGGCGGAAGCCCTGCTCGAGGTAGTCCCGGTACACCTCGGGCGGCGGGCCGGCGTGACCGTCGGACGAGATGACGAGGTACTTCGACATCGTCCCCCCTTTTTGAAACTCGTCCGATAATTGCCGACGTCGTCTCGCAGCGTCAAGGGTGGCAGAGAGTGCTTTCGGCCCTTACGCGACCCGGCCGGCGGGGTCACGATGGTGACGCCGGCAGGAGGCGTGCCGTGTTGCGCATCCGCATCCTCTTGGTGTTGGGGCTGCTCGTGCTGGCTGGGTTACCTGCGTCGCAACCTGCGCCGCCTGTGCCTGCGCCGCCGGTGCCCGAGCGCTGGGCGGAGGAGGCGGTCGAGTGGTTCCAGGCCTGGGATGAGGCCGCTCGCCTCGGGATCCCCAATCTCCTGCGATTCGTCGCACCGGACGTCGTGCACGACGACCAATCGGTCGTGCACGTCGCCGCGGTCGGTCGAGCCGAGTACGGCTCCCACCTGCAGCGCGAGCACCGCCGGGCGATCGATCAGGCACCGACGGCCGATGTCTACCTGGACGTCACCGGTGCCCTCGTCGAACGAAGGGAGCCGACCTACCCGTCCGGCGACATGCGGGCGGTCGAGCTCGACGACCACGGCATGGTCACCCGCGAGAACGAGACGGACAACGCGGAGCTCGGCGTCGTCTTCGACGACCCCGATGCCATCGCCGTGCAGGCACTGGCCGACACGTACCTGCGGGCGTGGTCATCCTCCGATCCCGACGCGATCCGGGCCCTGTACTCCCCGGACGCCGATCTCGTGGATTCCCTGCAGCGGCTGGAGGTCACCAGTGCAGACGCCATCGTCGACTACGCGCGCGACCCCACGTCGACGGGGATGTCGCTCGACTGGCGCGAGGGCGGCCCGGTAGGTGAGGCGATGCATCAGGCGGTGTTCTTCCGCTGGCTGCACGACCCCTGGGGCCGCCCCGCCGGCAGCGAAGCGTTCGTGCTCTACACGGGCGACGACGGCAGCGGGTGTCCCGGAGACGCTGCGGTCGCCCTGCAGGTCTCGGACGGCCTGATCGTCAGGGAGCGCCGGTACCACGAGATCGACTCGGTGCGCCGCTGTTGGAACACCGACCAGCTGCCCGATGGCTGGTGGACCGGGCTGGAGCCACCGGCAGCCCACGAGGATGTGGTGACCGGCACCGTGGGCGTTGCCGGGCAGCGCATCGAGATCCACAACGGGACCGCCACCCTGGAACGGCTCGTGCAGTGGGCGATGGGCCGCTTCGAGACCGCGAGGTTGCCGGCGCCGCCCGTCGCGTCCGTGGCCTTCGACCAGGACACCACCGCGCCGCAGTGCGCGGTCGACCGCACCGGCCTCACCATCGATCTCGGCGAGTCCTCACAGGTCTTCGTCTGTCTCGGCGAGGACGACGCGTGCGCGGGCGAGGCGTGCACCGCGTTCGTGGCAAATGCGCGGTTGCTCGTGCTGCACGAGCTGGCACACGCCTGGATGTACCGACAGGTTGACGAGGCCACCCAGCAGGCGTTCATGGATCACATGGGCTTGGAGGCGTGGTCGAGCGCCGAGGTCGGCTGGTACGACCGGGGGGTCGAGCAGGCTGCCCAGGTCCTCGCCTGGGGCCTGATGGACGAGCCGATCCCGACCACCCGGCTCGGCGACCTCCCCTGCGAACAGCTGGTCGAGGCGTTCCGCCTCCTCACCGGTGATCATCCGTTGCTGGACGCCTGCGCGTGAGTGCGGCGCTGCCCAGGGCACCGCACCGACGGCGGGGACGTCGATCAGGCGAGGTCGAAGCGATCGAGGCTCATGACCTTGTCCCACGCGGCCACGAAGTCGCGCACGAACTTCTCCGCCGCGTCGTCACAGGCGTAGACCTCCGCGAGGGCCCGGAGCTGGGAGTTCGAACCGAAGACGAGGTCGACGGCGGTGCCGGTCCACTTGGCCTCTCCCGTCACGCGATCGTGACCCTCGAACACGTTCTCGGATGCGACGGACGCCTTCCACTCCGGACCCATGTCGAGCAGGTTCACGAAGAAGTCGTTGGTCAATGTCCCGGGCCGGTCGGTGAAGACGCCGTGTGCGGCCTGGCCGACGTTGGCGTTCAGGGCCCGCATGCCGCCGATGAGGACCGTCATCTCGGGAGCGGTCAGCGTCAGGAGGTTGGCCCGTTCCAGCAGCAGGGTCTCCGGCGACACCTTCTCTCCGGCGCGCAGGTAGTTCCGGAACCCGTCGGCGGCCGGTTCGAGCACGGCGAACGCCTCCGCGTCGGTCTGCTCCTGCGAGGCGTCCGTGCGCCCCGCCGCGAACGGAACCGTGACGTCGTGCCCGGCGTTCTTCGCCGCCTGCTCGACGGCCGCGCATCCGCCCAGGACGATCAGGTCGGCGAGCGAGACCTTCGTCCCGCCGGACTGTGAGCTGTTGAAGTCCTGCTGGATCTCCTCGAGGGTCTGCAGCGCCGTGGCCAGCTCGGCCGGCTCGTTGACCTCCCAGTCCCGTTGTGGGGCAAGGCGGATCCGTGCGCCGTTCGCACCGCCCCGCTTGTCGGTGCCGCGGAAGCTCGCCGCCGACGACCACGCGGTGGAGACCAGCTGGGAGATCGACAGCCCCGATCCGAGGATCTTGCCCTTGAGGGCCGCGACGTCCTCCTCCCCGACCAGGTCGTGGTCGACCTCCGGGACGGGGTCCTGCCACAGCTGCGGCTCCGGGACCCACGGACCGAGGTAGCGCGAGACGGGGCCCATGTCGCGGTGCAGCAGCTTGTACCACGCCTTGGCGAACGCGTCTGCGACCTGGTCCGGGTTCTCGTGGAAGCGCGTCGCGATCGGCGCGTAGATCGGATCCAGCTTCAGCGCAAGGTCCGTCGTCAGCATCATCGGGGCGTGCCGCTTCGACGGATCGTGCGCGTCCGGCACGGTGCCCTGGGCCGAGGGGTCCGTGGGCGTCCACTGCTTCGCCCCGGCGGGGCTGGTCGTCAGCTCCCATTCGTACCTGAACAGGTTGTCGAGGTACCCGTTGTCCCACGTCACCGGATCGTTGGTCCATGCGCCCTCGATCCCGCTGGTGAGCGTGTCGGCGCCCTTGCCGCTGCCGAAGGTGTTCCTCCAGCCGATGCCCTGCGCCTCGATGGGGCAACCCTCGGGTTCCGGACCGACGTAGTCGGGACCGACGGCACCATGGCACTTGCCGAACGTGTGGCCGCCGACGATGAGCGCAACCGTCTCCTCGTCGTCCATCGCCATACGGGCGAAGGTCTCTCGAATGTCCCGGGCCGCAGCCAGCGGATCCGGGTTGCCGTTCGGCCCCTCCGGGTTCACGTAGATCAGGCCCATCTGCACCGCGCCGAACGGACCGGCCAGCTCCCTGTCGCCGCTGTAGCGCTCGTCCCCGAGCCACGTGTCCTCAGGGCCCCAGAAGATCTCCTCGGGTTCCCAGATGTCCTCTCGCCCGAAGCCGAAGCCGAACGTCTCGAACCCCATCGATTCCAGGGCGCAGTTGCCGGCGAAGATGAGGAGATCGCCCCAGGAGAGCTTCCGGCCGTACTTCTGCTTGACCGGCCAGAGCAACCGGCGCGCCTTGTCGAGGTTGGCGTTGTCGGGCCAACTGTTGAGGGGGGCGAAGCGCTGGGCGCCGCTGCCGCCACCGCCCCGGCCGTCGGCGATGCGGTACGTGCCGGCGGCGTGCCACGTCATCCGGATGAAGAGCGGCCCGTAGTGGCCGTAGTCGGCCGGCCACCAGTCCTGCGACGTCGTCATCACCGCGAAGATGTCCCGCTTGAGCGCGTCGAGGTCGAGGGTCTTGAACTCCTCCGCGTAGTCGAAGTCCTCGCCCATCGGATTTGACCGGGGCGAGTGCTGGTGGAGGACCTGCAGGCTCAGCTGATCCGGCCACCAGTCCTGGTTCGACCTGGGCCGACTCGGCTTGGGCGTGGGGGAGGGGATTGCTGGGCTCTCGCTCTCGCTACCGGTGTCAGACACGTCTCGGTCTCCTCGCTCCGTGCTTCGTTCTGCTGGCTCCCGGCTCGTGCCCTGAGGCCAGGGCGGTGCCGTCCGGCTGGTCTCGCACGCTGCCTGCCGCTCTCGTCGGTCGGACGAGCCAGAGGTCGCCGCGACGCACTCGGGACATCGGCCCCAGTAGATGACCTCGGCGTGGTCGATGTCGTAGCCCGAGTCGCCGGCCGCGGTCAGGCACCGGGTCTCGCCGACGGCACGACAGCCAGACGCTGGGCCGTGACCTGCAGACCGTGCCGGCGGAGCAGCGCATCGTGGTCATCGGGTGTGTCCTTCGACACATCTGGATACTAACGCCATGCTGGCGCAAGTCCAGGTCCGGCCGGATGCCAATTCCCGACGAGATCGTCGTCCGGTCGCGGCGCCTGGCGAGCGGTAGTCTCGGGGCCGATGCGTGACCTCGATGCGCTCGCGGCGGCGTTGCACGAGAGCGGTCTGCGGGTCACGCCGCAGCGGCAGATGATCTACGCCCTCCTGGCGGGATCAGGGGGCCATCCGACCGTCGATGCGGTGCACGAGGCTGTCTCCCAGGTGCTCCCCACGGTGTCGCTGCGGACGGTGTACCAGGCGCTGCACGACTTCGCGAAGCTCGGCGAGATCCGCCTCGTGCCGCTCGGGGGCAGCTCGCTCCGCGTCGATGTCCGAACCGACGACCACGCCCACATGGTGTGCGTGGGGTGCGGGCAGGTGCAGGACGTGGACGTCGACCCCGCCACCTTCGTCCCGGTCGGGTCGGAACGGCACGGCTTCACCATCGACCGGACCGACGTGGTCTTCTCGGGCCGGTGCGTCCCATGCCGGGACGCGGAGCGGGGATCGAGCGCGACCACGGCGGACGCCCCCCGCTCGGCCCCGGCGGCCGGGCACCAGCCCGCCTGATCGACACGGTCTCTACGCACGCTGTGCGTCGAGGGCATCCAGGTCTCGCTCGGCGTACAAGCGGTGCTCCCACTCCTCGTTGAGGACGATCGACAGGCAGTCACGCAGCGGGTAGCTGCCGGGCGCGGGCCAGCCGGGCGCCTCGACCGGCTCCGTGTGGCCGTCCAGCGACTCGTCGGTCAGACCCTCGATGACCTGGCGCACGGTGGACATCCGGTCGCGGCGCAACTCGAGCACCGCGTCGAGCGAGGGCCGTGCGTCACGGTCGCGCGGCACGCCCGGCGTGTCTGGCATCTCGTCCCACGGCAGGTCCAGGGGATCCCACGGCGACGGGTCGCCGAGGATCCCCCGCCTGATCCAGGAGTCGGTGGCGAACGCCAGGTGCCGCAGCGTCTCGATGAACGACCATTCGCCGTCGACCGACTCGTGCAGCAGCTCCGGCCGCAGCCGGCCGGCCCGTTCCACGGTCCCGCGCCACAGCCGTTCGACGACGTCCCACGCCTCGCGGAAGCCGGCAGGGTCGACCGGGCGCATCTTGGCCCGGTCCGGGTACCGCCGGTCCAGCTCGGCGTTGACCAGGGGCTTCACGTCGATGCCGTTGATGACCAGGTTGTCGATCTCGCCGTGGATGTCGACGTCGACCAGCTCGACGCCGCGCATCACGACCCCCCGCAGGCGGACACCACGGAAACGGGCGCCGGTCAGGTCGACGGCGCGGAGCTGCGCGCCGCCGAGGTCGACGCGCTCGAACCGGGAGCCACGGAGATCGGCACGAGTGAAGTCGGCCACGCCGGGCACGTTAGAGCGGGTGCCGGACGACTCGGGTGCGGAAGCTGCCGTCCGGTCGGGGCCCGGTCTGCGGCGGACCGGGGCCTCAGCCGCGTGCGGGCGGGGATCCCCGCAGCAAGGACGGGCTGACCTCCCGCCAGTGGCGGATCTCCTTGACGCACCAGCCGGTGGCGCTGATGCCGATGGCGGTGAACCACAGTCCGCGCAGCGCCTGCCAGCCCGCCAGGTCGACGATCCCGTCCACCAGCCTGACGACGCCACCGACCAGGATCAGGACCGCCAAGGGTGTGCACACCCACATGACCGCGTGCCACACGACCATCGGCACCCACCACGGCGTGACGCGGACCAACCACGTGCGCACGTCCCGGAGCATAGGCGTGGTGTCCGGTCCGGAGCCGCTCCGGGTAGCGCCGCCGTCGAGTGGCGAAGGAGCACGCGGAGCACCGTGAGGTGAGCACCATCTACTGCGTTGTCGACGGCTCCGATGGCACTGGCCTCGTCCGGCTCGCCGGGAATGACCCGACCCGGACATGACTGCGGCCGTCTCCGTCCTCGCAGGGCGTCGCCCGGGTCGAACGGCCGGGCGGTCCGCGGTGAGCTGATCGTGTCCGAGGGGCCCCGGCCGCCGGGCGACCGGCCGGGGGCACCCAAAGACGACTCGCGAGCGCCTGCCTACTTGCAGCCAGGCTCGAACTCGGTCTGGCCCGGCGGGTGGCACTTGGCGCCGCCGTCGTTCGGTCCCTTGGACGAGTTGCCGGGGCCGAAGTCGGGATCGGCGGCTGCGGCGCCGGCGCCGAGCAAGAGAGCAAGGGACGCGACGACAGCAACAGCGATGCGTTTCATGGTGCGTTCCTCCTGGTCGAGTTCGGCGTTGTCCGCCCGTCGACGCCACTCACTGTGGCATCAACTCCCTCATAGTAGTATTCCAACCTTAAGGGTGGCTCAAGGCTTCGTGCGGTACCCGCCGGACGGTGGAGCCGTGATCCTGCCCAAGGACCGCGACCCCCGGTTCATCACCATCCGCCGCGGGGGCACGCTCACGGACTCCGACCATCGCCTCCTCGCGCTGTGGGCGGCCACGTGCGCCGAGCATGTGCTGCACCTGTTCGAGTCGGTGCAGCCGTCGGACCCAAGGCCCCGCCAGGCGATCGAACAGATTCGGGCATGGGCGCGAGGCGAGATCAGGATGTCCCAGTCCCGCGCGGCCGGCGGCCATGCCATGGCTGCGGCAAGGGCCTTGAGCGGAGCGGCTCGTCA
>DASSGC010000457.1:0-15734 GCA_035693765.1 Acidimicrobiales bacterium | reverse complement strand
TGGCCGCCGCGTGCGGCGGCGACGACGACGGCGACGACGAGGCCGGGGGGAGCGACGACACGCCCGCCACGGAGGAGCTCACGCAGATCGACGTGGGCGTGGTGCCCGTCGTCGACGTGGCGCCGCTCTACCTCGGCATCGAGCAGGGGTTCTTCGAGGAGGAGGGCCTCGACGTCAGGCCGGCCGTGGCGCAGGGCGGCGCGGCCATCATCCCCGCCGTGCTGAACGGCGACCAGCAGATCGGCTTCTCCAACATCGTGTCGCTGCTCATCGGCCAGACCGAGGACCTGCCCGTCCAGGTCATCTCCCAGGGGATCCAGGCGACGGACGACCCGGAGAACGACACGGCCGCCATCGCCGTGCCCGCCGGCAGCGACATCCAGACGCCCGAGGACCTGGAGGGCAAGACGATCGCCATCAACACGCTCCGCAACATCAGCGAGCTCACGGTCAAGGCCGCGCTCGAGGGCGAGGGCGTCGACGTCTCGACGCTCAACTTCGTCGAGGTGCCCCTGCCCGACATGGTCGGTCAGCTGGAGGCCGGGCAGGTCGACGCCGCCGGCCTGGTCGAGCCGTTCGTCACCACGGGCAAGGACGCCGGGTTCCGCATGCTCATCTACGACCGGGTCGCCACCGAGCCGGAGATGACCGTGGCCACGTACTTCACCTCGACGGCGTTCCTGGAGTCGGACCCCGACGTGGTCGAGGCGTTCGTCCGGGCGATCAACCGCTCGCTCGAGTACGCCACCGAGCACCCCGACGAGGCCCGCCAGGCCATCGCGGCGTACACCGAGATCCCGCCGGACGTCCTCGAGCGGGTCGCGCTGCCGCTGTGGCAGACCGACCTCAACCAGGACTCGATCGAGCTGATCGCCGAGCTCATGGTCACCCACGGCATCAGCGACGACCAGCCGGACGTCGACGCGCTGATCGCCGAGCTCTGACCCCGCCGCGCCGGCCACCGCCCCGGCCTCGCCGGCGACGGTGGCCGGCGGGCCGGCCGGCTGGCCGGCCCACGACACAGGAGAGACCGACATGCCGCAGCGCACGACGCCACCCTTTCGAGCGGATCACGTGGGGAGCCTCCTGCGCCCGCCCGAGGTGCTGCAGGCCCGCGAGGACGCCGCCGCGGGGCGGATCGCCGCCGAGGAGCGGCGGGCCATCGAGGACCGGGCCATCGCCGACGTGGTGAGGATGCAGGAGGACGTGGGCCTGCAGTCGGCCACCGACGGCGAGCTCCGCCGCACGTCCTGGCACATGGACTTCATCTACCAGCTCGGCGGCGTCCACCCGGGCGACGAGAAGCTCAGGGTCGAGTTCCGCGACGAGAGCGGCGAGCTGTCGTTCGAGGCGCCCGCGCTCGTGGTCGACGAGCGGATCACCCTGCCGCGGCCGATCTTCGCCGACGACTTCGCCGCGCTGGCCTCGATGACCACGACGGCCACCCCGAAGCTGACCATCCCCTCGCCCAGCATGGTGCACTACCGCGGTGGCCGGGCCGCGCTCGACCCCGGCGTGTACCCCGACATGGACCTTTTCTGGGACGACCTGAGCGCGGCGTACGCCCGGCAGGTGGCGGCGATGGCCGACCTCGGCTGCACCTACCTCCAGTTCGACGACACGAGCCTCGCCTACCTGAACGACCCGCGGCAGCGGGCGCAGCTCGCGGCGCGGGGCGACGACGCCGAGCACCAGCACCTGCGGTACATCCGGCAGATCAACGCCGCCCTGGCGGCCAAGCCCGCCGGCATGACCGTCACCACGCACATGTGCCGCGGCAACTTCCGCTCGTCGTGGGCGGCGGAGGGCAGCTACGACTTCGTGGCCGAGGCCCTGTTCGGGGAGCTCGCGGTCGACGGCTTCTTCCTCGAGTACGACGACGAGCGCTCGGGGAGCTTCGCACCCCTGCGGTTCGTGCCGCCGGGCAAGCAGGTGGTGCTGGGGCTGGTGACCACCAAGCGGCCGCAGCTCGAGAGCCGGGACGAGCTCAAGCGCCGCATCGACGAGGCGGCGCGCGTGGTGCCGCTCGACCAGCTCTGCCTGTCGCCGCAGTGCGGGTTCTCCTCGACCGTCGAGGGCAACCGGCTCACCTACGACGACCAGGTCGCCAAGCTCCGGCTGATCGTCGAGGTGGCCGAGGAGGTGTGGGGCTGACCGGGCCCGGGGGGGCACACGAACCGGGTCGGCTGCGTCGCGCCGGGCGCGATCGCGCCGACCCGGTTCGGGCCGGCCCCGCGTCCGCGGCCGCTCACCCGAAGTCGTAGAGGCGCGCCGGGTTGTCGACCAGGATGCGGGTGCGGGTGGCCTCGTCGGGCGCGAAGTCGGCGAGCAGGTCGACGAGGTCGCCGTCGTCGGGCATGTGGCGGACGTTGGGGTGCGGCCAGTCCGTGCCCCACAGCACCCTGCCGGGCGCGGCCGCGATCAGCGCCCGGGCGTAGGGCACCACGTCGTCGTAGGGAGGCGGCCCGCCGGCGGTGAGGCGCTCGGCGCCCGACACCTTGACCCAGCACCGCCCGTCGGCGAGCAGCCGCAGCAACGCCCGGAAGGGCTCCTGGTCGAGACCCGCCGCGGCGTCGACCCGGGCCATGTGGTCGATCACGTACGGGCAGGGCATGCGGTCGAGCAGGCCCGCGTAGGTGGGCAGGTCGGCGGCGTCGAAGTGCAGGACGACGTGCCAGCCCCGCGGGGCGACCCGCGCCACCGTGCGGTCGAAGCGGTCGAGGTCGGGGGCGCCGCCGAGGTGGGCGACGAAGTTGACCCGCGTGCCGCGGACGCCGGCCTCGTGCAGCTCATCGAGCTCGGCGTCGCTGATGCCGTCGTCGATCATGGCCACGCCGGCGTACCGGCCGGCCCCGCGGCGCAGGGCGTCGAGCATGGCGCGGTTGTCGGTGCCGTGGCAGCTCGCCTGCACGAGCACGGCTCGCGACAGCCCGAGGCGGGCGTGCAGCCGGGCCAGGTCGTCGACGCCGGCGTCGGGCGGCGTGTAGCGCCGCGCCGGCGAGAACGGGAAGCGATCGGCGGGCCCGAACACGTGGCAGTGGGCGTCGCAGGCGCCCGGGGGCGGCGTGAAGGCCCGGGGCGGGTGGGGATCGGGGTGCGGCGGTGCGATTGTGGGCATGATCGAGGCTGCGGGCGGACCGCCGTCAGGGCTCCCGGGGGAACACGGTGCCGTCCATGAGCTTGCGGGCCGTGCGGATGATGCCGGCCCGCGCCACGACCGGTGCGCCGTCCACCATGGCCAGGTCGACCGCGGCGTCGAACGTGCCGGTCGGGTGCTCGACGGTGACGGTCCCGCCCGCGCCGAGGCGGGCCACCTCGGCCGCGGGGCCGTCCGGGAGCAGCGCGGCGGTGGCCACGCTCACGGCGCCGAGCACGCCGATGGCGTCGTGGCACCGGTGGGGGATGAAGGTGCGGGTGGCGATCGCGCCACCGTGGCGCGGCGGCGCCACCAGCGTGAGCTTGGGGACGGTGGCCGCCTCGACGTCGCCCAGGCCCATGAGCGGCCCGGCGGCCAGGCGGACCCGCTCGAGCGTCTCGCGCAGCGCCGCGTCGGCTTCGAGGTCGGCGCAGGGCTCGTAGCCGGTCACCCCCAGGTCGCCGGCGCGCAGGACCACCACGGGCATGCCGTTGTCGACGAGGGTGACGGCGAGGCCGCACACCTCGTCCACGGTGTGGCCGGTGGGCAGGAGGGCGCCGCACGACGATCCCGCCACGTCCGCGAAGTCGAGGCGGATGGCGGCGCCCGTGCCGGGCACGCCCGAGATGGCGGTGTCGCCGTCGTAGCGGGGTCGCCCGTCGCGCAGCGGCACGGTGGCGGTGGCCCAGCCGCCGGTGTTGACCATGTGGATCCGGATCTCGGCCGTGTCGCCGCCGGGCGTGTCGACGAGGCCGCGCTCGCGCGCGAACGGGCCGACGCCGGCCAGCAGGTTGCCGCAGGTCTGCCGGGCGGTGACCACGGCCTCGTCGACCATCACCTGCAGGAAGTGGTAGTCGACGCCGGCGGCGCCGGCGGCGGGCGCCACGACCGCGACCTTGCTGGTGAGCGGGTGGGCGCCGCCCAGGCCATCGATCTGGCGGGGGTCCGGCGAGCCCATGATGCGCAGCAGGAGGTCGTCGCGGGCCGGGATGTCACGGGGCAGGTCGCCGGCCACGAAGTACAGGCCCTTGGACGTGCCGCCGCGCATCACCATGGTCCGTATGCCGTCGGCCACGGGACCAGTCTGCTCGACGTTGACTTTGCGCGCAATCATGGTGACAATCGCGCCCTGACACGCAGGCGACGGCTCAGGGGGGTCCGATGGCGCTCGCACGCAACCACTGGCCCGTCGTGGCGCCGGGGGACGTCCCCTCCGGCGGGGGACGGCGGGCGCCGTGACCGGGGCCCCGGGCGCCATCGACCTGGACCACGTCGTCGCCATCGACGTCCACACCCACGCCGAGGTGTCGGCGGTGACCGGCTGCGGCTCCCTCTCGCCCGAGCTGGAGGCGGCGGCCGACGAGTACTTCCGCAACCGGGAGCGGCGGCGCCCCACGCTCGCCGAGCTGGCCGCCTACTACCGCGAGCGCCGCATGGTCGCCGTGGTGTTCACCGTCGACGCCACCGCCACGCAGGGTGTGGCCGACTTCGAGACCCTCGACATCAAGCCCGAGGTGCGGCCCGGGATCCTCAAGCACAACGCCGCCCGCCTGCTCGGGCTCGGCGGGGAGTGAGCAGCGGTGCGCGACCAGGGACTCGGCTCGTGGCCCGCCCGCCGGCGCCGCCTGTCCCCCGACCACGTCGCGCTGCGGCACGGCGACGCCGCCCGCACCTACGCCGAGCTCGACGACCGCCGCCGCCACCTGGCCGGCGCCCTGCGCGCCCGCGGTGTCGGGCGCGGCGACCGGGTCGCCTACCTGGGGACCAACGATCCGGCGCTGCTCGAGACGCTGTTCGCGACCACGGCCCTGGGGGCGGTGTTCGTGCCGCTCAACTGGCGACTCACCGTGGCCGAGCTCACCTGGATCGCCGCCGACTGCGGCGCGTCGGTGCTGGTGCACGCGACCGACCTCGCGGCCACCGCCGAGGCGGTCGCCGCCGACCCGTCGACCGCCGTCCGCCACCGGGTGGCGCTCGGCCCCGGCTACGAGTCGCTGGCCGGCGGGTCACCGGGCGCCGGCGAGCCACCCGTGCTCGACGAGCCGGTCGCCCTCGACGACCCGGCCGTCATCATCTACACCTCGGGCACCGCCGGGCGACCGAAGGGCGCCACCCTCAGCCACGGCAACGTGACCTGGAACTGCGTCAACGTGCTCGTCGACACCGACCTGGCGTCCGACGAGGTGGCGCTCGTCTGCGCGCCGCTGTTCCACGTCGCCGCCCTCGACATGGTGGCGATGCCCATGGTGGCCAAGGGGGGCACCACCGTCCTGACCGGCAGCTTCGACCCCGCCGAGGCGCTGGACCTCATCGAACGCCACGGCGTCACGGTCATGTTCGGCGTGCCCGCCATGTTCAACGCCATGGCCCAGGTCCCGGCCTTCGAGGGGGCCGACCTGTCCAGCCTGCGGCGCCTGCTGTGCGGCGGCGCGCCGGTGCCGCTGTCGACCATCCGCACCTACCTCGACCGCGGCATCCCGTTCCTGCAGGGCTACGGGATGACCGAGACCGCCCCGGGGGCCCTGTTCCTCGGCGCCGAGCGGGCGGCGGACAAGGCGGGCACCGCGGGCGTCCCCTCGTTCTTCACCGACGTGCGCGTCGTGCGGCCCGACGGCTCCGACGTCGCGCCGGGCGAGAAGGGCGAGGTGGTGGTGGCCGGGCCGAACGTGATGCTCGGCTACTGGAACCGCCCGGACGCGACGGCCGACGCCATGGACGGCGAGTGGTTCCGCTCGGGCGACGTCGCCGTGGTCGACGACGAGGGCTACGTCGCCATCGTCGACCGGATCAAGGACATGATCATCTCCGGCGGCGAGAACGTGTACCCGGCGGAGGTCGAGGACGCCATCTACAGCCACCCCGGCGTCGCCGAGTGCGCGGTGATCGGCGTGCCCGACGCCCGCTGGGGCGAGGTGGGCCGGGCGGTGGTCGTGCGGCGCGACGGCCCCGCGGCCGCGGGGCTCGACGAGCAGGCGCTCCTCGACCACCTCGACGGGCGGCTGGCCCGCTACAAGGTGCCGCGGTCGGTCGTCTTCACCGACGGCCTGCCGCGCAGCGGCGCCGGGAAGGTCCTGAAGGAGCGGCTCCGCGACGTCTTCGGCGGCCCGGGCTGACGCCCGCGTGACCGGCAGGGGGATCAGGATGGCGAGCACCACGGGGGCGCGAGCGGCGGGACGGGCACGGCGGCGGGCCGGGGACGCCGCCCTGCCGGTGATCGGCGTGGCGGTCGTGCTGGCGGCCTTCGAGGTCGCGCCGCGGGTCGGCCTGCTCCCCCGGTCGGCGTTCCCGCCGTTCAGCGAGATCGTCGCCGCCCTGGCCGACCTGGTGACGACCGACGTGCTGTGGGAAGCCGTCCTCGACACCCTCGACGCCTGGGCGCGGGCGATGGTGATCGCCACGGTCATCGCCGTCCCGCTGGGCCTCGTCATCGGCGCCAACCGGGTCGCCGCCCTGCTGTCCCGGCCGGTCGTCGACTTCCTGCGCCCGATCCCGTCTGTGGCCCTGATCCCGATCCTGATCCTGCTCTACGGCACGCAGCCCGAGGTCAAGGTGGCCCTCGGCGCGTTCGGCGCGACGTTCCCGCTGCTGTTCCAGGCGATGTACGGCATCGCCGACGTCGACCCCGTGGCCAAGGACACCGGGCGCGCGTTCGGCATGCCGCCGCTGACCCGCCTGCGCCGCATCGTGCTGCCGAGCTGCGCGCCCTACCTGGCCACCGGGTTGCGGATCTCGGCGTCGGTGGCGCTGATCCTGGTGGTGACCGGCGAGTACATCGTCGGCGTCCCCGGCATCGGCCGCGAGGTGTTCATCACCCAGAGCAGCGCCGCCTACGACAAGGCGTACGCCTGGATCCTGGTGGCGGGCCTGCTCGGCCTGGTCGTGAACCTGTGCTTCCACGCCGTGGAGCGCCGCGTGCTGTTCTGGCACCCGAGCCACCGGCCCGACGAGGCGGGCGCCGCGTGACCCGCTCGTGGCCGGGCCGCCTCGCCCTCCAGCTCGTGCTGCCCGCCGGGCTGATCGCGCTGTGGTGGTGGACGTCCGAGTCCAGCACCTCGTTCTACTACCCGCCGCTCTCGCGCATCGTCGAGAGCCTGCAGGAGGACTGGCTCTTCGAGCAGGTGGGCACCGACCTGCTGCCGAGCCTCGGCCGGTTCACCGCCGGCTACCTCATCGCCGCGGCAGCAGGCATCGTCGCCGGCACGCTCATCGGGCTGGCGCCCCGCCTGCGGCAGGCCAGCCAGCCGGTCACCGAGTTCGTCCGGTCGATCCCTCCCCCGCTGCTGCTGCCGGTCACGCTCGCCGTCTTCGGCATCGGCAATGCCTCGAAGATCGCCGTCATCACCCTCGGCTCGGTGTGGCCGGTGCTCCTCAACACGATCGACGGCGTGCGCGGCGTCGACCCGCAGACGCTCGACATGGCCCGCAGCTTCGGCCTCGGCCGCCGCATGCGGATCACCCGCGTGATGCTCCCGGCGGCCAGCCCCAAGATCGCGGTGGGCATGCGCACCGCCCTGTCGGTCGCGCTGATCCTCATGGTCATCAGCGAGATGGTCGGCAGCACGAACGGGCTCGGGTTCCGGGTGCTCAGCGCGCAGCGCAGCTTCGATGCGCCCGGCACCTACGCCGGCGTCATCGTCATCGGCGTCGTCGGCCTGATCGTGAACATCGGGTTCCTCGTGGTCGAGGCCTGGATCATGCGCTGGCACCGCGGGGCGCGCGGCCTGCTCGACGACACCACCACCCGGCGGCAGCGGCGCCGCGCCGCCGCGGTCGCCCCCACGCCGCGCGCGGCCCCCCTCGTGGCCGCAGAGGAGACCGTGCGATGACCGTCCTCGAGATCGACCGTGTCGCCAAGACCTACGGGTCGGGCGACGACGCCTTCACCGCCATCGACGAGGTCACCCTGACCACGCGGCCGGGGGAGATGCTCTGCATCGTCGGACCCTCGGGGTGCGGCAAGACGACGCTGCTGCGCTGCGTGTCCGGCCTCATGGCACCCACCACGGGCGCCGTCCGCCTCGACGAGCGGGTGGTCACCGAGCCGCCGCGGTCGATGGCGCTGGTCTTCCAGGACTACAGCCGGTCGCTGCTGCCCTGGATGAGCATCCGCGACAACGTCGTGCTGCCGCTGAAGGCCGGGCGTGTGCCACGGGGCGAGCGTGACGCCCTGGCCGCCGAGGCGCTCGCCTCGGTGGGGCTCGACCACGTCGGCCGCAAGTACCCGTGGCAGCTCTCCGGGGGCATGCAGCAGCGGGCGGCGATCGCCCGGGCGCTCGCCTACCAGCCGGAGATCCTGCTGCTCGACGAGCCGTTCGCCTCGGTCGACGCGCAGACCCGGGCCGACCTCGAGGACCTGCTGCTGGACGTGTGGCGCCGCACCGGGGTGACCGTGCTGCTCGTCACCCACGACATCGACGAGGCCGTGTACCTGGCCGACCGCATCGTCGTCCTGTCGGCGTCGCCGACGCGGGTGAAGGAGACGATCGACGTCGCCCTGCCGCGCCCGCGCGACCAGATCACGACGAAGGAGACGCCCGAGTTCGCGCACCTGCGGGCCAGCGTCTTCGCGTCGATCAAGGCCGAGAGCAACCGCCGGGGAGACGTCACCTGACCGGTGGCGGGGGTGCTCGCCGGCCGGGACGCGCTCCGGGCCGCCACCGCGCCCCTCCTCGCCCTCCGGCCCCGCATGACGATCGAGGTCCTCGGGAAGGTCGAGGCGGATGGCCTGGCGCTCACCCACGCCCGGTGGGAGCTCACGGGCACCGACGCGGACGGCGGCCGCCTGGACCTCGGCGGCCGCGCCACCGTCGTGTCGCGGCAGCGGCCCGACGGGAGCTGGCGGGTCGTGATCGACGACCCCCTGAGCCCCCGCCTGAGCAGGACGAGCGGTCGACACGGGCGCGGGGCTCCCCGGCACCACGTGACCGGGGCCGCGACGGGGCCACACCCGTGCACCAGGGGTGTGGCCCCGTCCGTCGAGGAGTGTGTCCGTCTGCGTTGCCGTCACCGACGGGAACGCTGCCCGCTCACGGGATGGTGATCTCGATGGTGCGGTCGTTGCCGCTGGCCGGGTGCTGGATGTTCACCCAGGCACGGCGCTTGTCCGTCGGATCGAAGTAGAGCCCGGTGAACTCCGAGCCCGGCGTTCCGTTCGACGCCCAGCGACCGATCCCCTCGCCCGGGTCGGCCAGGTCGCCGTCGTCGTTCAGGTCCCTGGCGAGCCAGATGTCGTCGTCGACGCCGCCGTTGCGGTCCTCGACGATGTAGATGGTGCCGTCGTGGTCGATCGCGAGGTTGTCGGGGCTCCTCAGGCCCCCGCCGACCGGCGCGGCGGTCGCGAGGTCGGTGGTGGCCGGGTCGGCGAAGACCGAGATGGTGCCGGCCTCGAGGTTCAGCCGGTAGACCTCGTTCGTGGTGGTCGTCGTCATGTAGAGGTGCTCGACACCGTTCACGGTCTGGACCTGGAGGTCCTCGGGGCGCTGGTAGTCGGTGCCCTTGAACGCCGGCAGCTCGGTGGTGTTGCGGGCGTCGACGGAGGTCACGCCGTTCCCGTCGGTGATGGTGATGGTGCCGGGGAGACCGGCGCCCGCGGCGTCGGTGATCGGCACCCACGCGTACTCGCCGGTGGCGTTCGGCGTGTTGCCGTCGCCGACGCGCAGGACGAAGGTCTGGCCCGCTGCGAAGTAGTCGCTCCGGCCGGACATGATCTCCCCCCAGCTCGCGGCCGGGACGTACCTGTAGAGGCTCCCACCGTTGAGCTCGTCGATGAAGTACATGTTGCCGGCCTTGTCGAACTGGATGCCCTCGTGCGACGTGCGGGGGATGACGTTCTGGTGCACCATCTCCGCGCCGTCGTTGCTCGTGGCGGTCAGCGGCCCGGTGATCGCCGGTGCCGTGGTCGGGTTCCTCAGCTCGAACAGCCGGCCGAAGTTGCTGGTGCAGCCGGCCGGGTCGGAGCACCACGACTCCTCGGCGGTGATGAACGTCCCCCACGGCGTCCAGTACGACGCGTCGAAGGCGACGTGGTCGCCGCTGGCGAGGCTGTGCCAGATGGTCTGCGTCGTGCCGGTCGCCACCTCGTGGCGCTGGATGCCGGCCTGGCCGGTCTCGAACACGGTGAACGAGAGCTCGCCCTTGTGCGGGCCCGTCTCGTTGACGGTGTTCATGTCCCAGTTGCCGCTGTTGGGCGCGCCCGCGGCCAGCTGGGCCGCGCGATCGGCCACGGACCGCTGCTGGAAGGCCGTGTTGCCGAAGGTGATCGGCGTCGCCTCGTCGGCGGTGGGCCCGGCGGACGTGGCGAGCGGGGTGAAGTCCGAGAATCGCACGCCGTCGGCGCCGGCCACGCCCGTGAGCGCGACCGCGCCGCTCAGGAGCAGGCCACCGACGGCGACCAGCTTGGCTCGGTGGTGTGACGAGATCTTCATGTGGGGAGTCTCCCGTTCGGGATCAGAGGGACGTTCGCACGAGCCCGGTCGGCAGGCCGTCGTTGCGGCCCGGCGTGCTTCTGGACGTGGCCGCCCGACGGGCTCCCGAGCCCGGCGAGAGCGTTCTAGCGAGGGGCTCTTACACCTCCGTGAACGGACGACGCCCGCCGGGCGGATACGGGATGAACCATAAGGTTGAAATACCCCTAGGGGGTAGATACTGTACCCCTACCCGGTATCTGAATGGGACGTGGCGTACGTCGCGCTGAACCATCCGGCACGATCCCCACCACCGACCACGGAGAACAGCGATGAGCACGACCGCCACCTACACCGTCACCGGCATGACCTGCGCCCACTGCGTCGGCGCGGTGCGCGCCGAGGTCGCCAAGGTCGACGGCGTCACCGGCGTCGACGTCGACCTGGCCGGCGGCACCGTGACCGTCGAGTCCGCCCGGCCGGTCGACCCCGCTGCCGTGTCCGCCGCGGTCGAGGAGGCGGGCTACGAGGTGCGTGCGTGACCACACCACCAACGTGAAGCGCTGGCGTGACGGCCACATGGCGCTGCGCTGGTGCGCCGCCGGCATGGCCGAGGCCGCCAAACAGTTCCGGCGCGTCAACGCTCACCTCCACCTCCCAGCCCTCCGCCGGGCCCTCGACGATCACATCGCCAGAACCGTCACACCCACCTGCCAAGATAAGAACGAAGCAGCCTGAACAACATCACCGGGCCGCCACCCAAGTTCCACGGAACACGGACATCCTCTCGGCGACACTGCTCCACCTCCTGCCCTCGATCGTCGGACTCGCCTGCGGATCCGGCTGAGGCCGACCGCGGCGACGGCCCCGAACCCGAGAAGCACTGCGCCGAATACGCCCCAGGGATGGATGCTCGTATGGACCTCGAAGGGCGCCACGGCCCCGGGGGCGGCGACCTCCCCGGCCACGATGTGGCGACCGAACCCCAGGGGTTCGAAGCGCACGGGGATCCGCAACGTGCGGCTGTCGCCCGGCTCGAGTTGGCCGGGATCGTCCACGCCGATCGCGACGTCGGCGGTGTCGCCGCGTCCCACGGCGACCGCGAGTCGCATGTCGGCCGGGGCGGTGCCGGTGTTGCGGACGGTGAGCACGAGGATGCGCTCGCCTGAGGCGCCGAACCAGGCCGTCCAGGGTCCGCTCCCCTCGAGCCGGGCGTCGACGACGAGGCGGGGCGCGGGTGCTCCCTGGTCGTCGGGAGGTCCCGTGGGCGCCCCCTCGATCTCCAGCGGCACGAGGGTGTGATCGGGTCCTGGCACAGCGGACACTGCCACGACGCAGGGACAGGGGCTGGGCGGTGCCGTCACCGTGAGCGACATGTGGAACGCACCCTCGCTGTCGACGCCCGTCTCCCGCCCCGCGGCCACGCAGTCGAGCGAGCCCCTGGCGGCCCCGTTGCCGCAGAGCACGGCGGTGACGAGACTGCCGGGTTGCCAACCCACGCCGATGACTTCGATCACGTCGGCGATGGCGACGGCCTGTGGAGAGACGGTCGCGCTGGGCGCCGGTTCGGTCTCCTGAGCCTCGCCGACGGAGGTCCGCAGCAGGCCTGCCACCACCAGCGCGGCCACGGCGCCTGCTCTGCGGCTCACACCGTCGGCTGCTCCTCGGGCTGGGGTTCCGGGGCCGAGACGTCGGCCTGCTCCGCACGCCGGCGCCGGCGTCGGCGCCACTGCCAGCGCGCCAGGATCAGGGCGACGACGGCGAGCCACACCCAGGGCACCGCCCAGATGGTGTGCGACGAGCGTGTGTCGGCCTCGTCGGACGTGACGATCACCCGAAGCGACAGTCGGCCGAGCGGGGGCAGTTCCTCGAGCTTGACGTGACGATCCACCGAGCCGCCAGGCAGCAGCTCGGGGAGGGTCTCTGCTTCGCTGCGGTGGACGGTCATACCGAATGGCCCGACGAGCTCGACGTGTGCGGTGGGGGCGAGGCGGACGTTGCCGGTGTTGGTGACCGTGTAGTTGACGTCGACCCCGCCGGCACCTGTGACGAACGGGACGATGGGCTGATGATCGTCGATCGCGAGTCGGGTGACCGATAGAGCGGGATCCAGCGGGCCCTCGACGCGGACGTAGATGCGGGCACCGACGCGGCGCCTCAGCTGTACATCGACGCCGTCGCCTCCGCCACCGGCCTCGAGCTCGACTTTGGCCGCCAGCAACGCCCCCGCATGATCTCCCGGTTCGGCATCGTTGGGCACGGTCAGCTCGAAGGGGATCTCGGCGCGGGTCTGCGGCGGGATCGTGCGCTCCTGCACCCCGAGCCGGATCCACCCGCCGACGCCGACCTTGGGGTCCTCGGCGTTGCGGAGCGCGAAGGCGCCATCCTTGGAGGTGTTGTACGCGTCGGCGGGGTAGATGGCGACGGTCAGCGGCTCCGCGTCGAGGTTGCTGACCGCGACCGTGTCGACCAGCCGCGCACCCGGCGGCAGCGTGTAGATGAAGTATGTCCGCTCCGCGAGACCGGCGGTGCCAGCGGGCTCCACGGCCCAAGTCGGCCGTTCGTCGTCGGCCGGCGTGGTCTGGTCTGGAGGTGTCTGGGGCGGTGGCTCCTGCGCCGCCGTGACGCCGCCGTTGGCCGGGACGGCCACCGCGCACGTGATCGCCACCAGCGCCAAGCGGATGGTGCGGTTCATCGACTCTCCGGGATGTCGGCGTGCGGGTGTCCGCAGCGTGGAGACGGGGTGTTCCCGTCTCCACGCCACATCGGATCAGCGGTTCCTCACGCCAGCGTGAGCGTCAAGGTACCGCTGTAGGTACCGGCCGCGGCCGAGGCCGGGATGGCCAGCGACACGCCACCACCGCAGCTGAACGTGCCGCCGCTGTGGTTGGCCGGGGAGGAGCACAGCGCCTGGGCGGAACCCAGCCCGGGGCTGTCCGGGCTCACCGCCGCGCCGGCGTTGACCTGGGCCACGTCACCGGGGATCTGCTGGTGAGCGACCGAGGCGCTCGGCGTCCAACCGAGGTTGTCTCCCGGGATGCAGTGGTTGTCCCACGTGCTGGGGTCGCTGGCAGGGCAGACCCCGTCGCCCGTACCGTCACCGAAGTCGCCCGTCATGTCACCGGTCAGCGACCAGCCGGCGTCGGTTCCCCGAGCGTTGAGGACCGTGAGCCCGTTCAGGGCTCCGGTGGTCGTCTGGGGCTGGCCGTTGAGCGTGATCGAGTTGAGCGACACGAGCGCCCCCGCCTGCTGCATGGTCATGGACGCCCCGATCACCTGGACCTCGATCACCTGGTCCAGGCTGCAGGGGCTGACCGTGGCGTCGCACGTATCACCCAGGATGCTGATCGACACCGTGGCGGCGTTGCTCACCAGGGCGGTGGTATCCGCCACCGTGTAGGTGAACGAGTCGGTCAGCGCCGTCGCATCGGTGTTGGTGTACGTCACCGTGCCGTCCGGGTTGGGTGTGGCCGTACCCGCCGTCGGCGGCGTGACGATCGTGACCGTCGACGGGTCGAGGTTGCCGTTGACGTCGGTGTCGTTGGCGACCACGTTGACCGACACGGACTGTCCGGCGCCCACCGAAGCGCTGTCGTCAACCGCCACCGGTGCCGCGTCGGGGACCACGATCTGCGTCATGGCGAACGACGCCGCCGGATCGGTCAGCGTGATGACACCCGGGTCGGGCCCGGTGACCGTGCCAGGGCTGCACCGGAACTGGATCGAGATGATGCCGCCGACGGTGGCGTTGATGACGATGCCGCCGCTGTTGACACCCAGCGGGACAGTGTCCTCGCGGAACGAGATCGTCCCGCTTGCCCCGGCGGTCCATGTCTGGTCGGCGAATCCGACGGAAACGTTGATCGGAGCGGCCGACTCGTCGCCTGATCCCCTGATCCCGTCCGGGTCGTTGATGATGATCGGGCCGACGCTGGTCGGCACCGTGTCGGTGGACTGCGTGCCTTCGACGGTGTTAGTCCCCTCGATCACCGCCCGGACGTTCCCGGGCACTACGTCGCCGCTGTTGAGCAAGCCCAGGTTGTAACCAGCAACGAAGATGTCGCCGGGCAGGAACAGGCTCAGGTTCAGGCCCGAGAGCGTGAACGACGCACCGGGCGAGACGCTCGCCGGCGCCGTGCCGGTGAGATCGGTGTCCAGCTGAGTTGCGTTCGGAGTCGCAGTGTTCGTACAGGCGTTGGTCTGGGCTACTGCGGCCGCCGGGGATGCCGGTAGCAGCACCATCGCGCCCGCAGTCACCAACCCGATAACGCCACCAATCGCGCCTCTGCGGCGCCAGGACGTTCGCATTAGATCGCCCCCCATCTTCTCTTGGTAGCCGCGGCTTCACATGCGAGAAACCGTGCGGCAATGCGAGAGTCACGCCACGCGAACGGGGGCATCCACGTACGCTCACACCTCCTCTCGTTCCCCCGACGCCGCCCGAAGGTGGTGTGGCTCGCTGACCCGCCGACCAACTTTCGGTCAAGGCCGGCGCCTACCCCTGTAGTGGTACTACCTGATCACCCTTTCGTCTAGATGACGCTTATGCTGCACCAATGTGAACCCTCGACGGTGACCGGCTGGCGATCCCTCACCGCCAACGGAGCGTGCTGAGCAGCCCCCGAATCGTACGGTGGCAACGGCGTCACAGGGTGTGACGGAGTGAGGCGAGCTCGGCGCTAACCACTGGGCGGCGGCCGTGCGGGTCCTTGGCGATCTCGTCGAGCTCGGCGCACTCCTCACGGGTGTCGACCCCATGCTCGAATTGAAGTGGGTCACACCGACCCCCACGAAGCGCCAGCCCAGCCAGGCCCCGGACGCATCGAGCAACCCCAGCTTCTGCAATTCGGCACTATTCGAGAACAACGTCTGCTCGAATGCGTTCTTCAAAGCCCTTGCAGCCTCGATGATGCGTGCTTGACGGCGGCAATGTGGTGGCCGGCCACCGTGCCGTGCTGCCCAAGAAGCGCATGGCGCGAAATCGTGTCGCTCGACGTCGACAGGCGCGCCTGGCACCTCGACGCCGGGCGGCTGCGCGTCGAGCGGACGCGCAGCGCATCGACGGCTCCCTGCGCCTCGACGAGGTTGTCCCGGTCGTCGTGGAAGTTGAGGTGGCGGTCCCCCGCTTGAGACCTGCCGGCTGGTAGGTGTCGGGCGTTCCGCCAAGAACACCGAACAGGGGACCACCACCGATG
>DASSGC010000456.1:0-10704 GCA_035693765.1 Acidimicrobiales bacterium | reverse complement strand
CGTCCGCCGCGTCGCGCCCGCGCCGCCGGGCGTACCGGACGGTGACCCCGCCGTGGTCGCCCTCGGGCAGGTCGGCCTGCGGGACGTCCAGCACCAGCACCACGGGGCGGCCGGCCGACGCGGCGTACCGCTGGAGCCGCGCCAGCAGGCGGCGCACGGCCGCGGGCCGGTCGCGCCACCAGCCGTCGGGCACGCTGCCCATCACGTTGTTCCCGTCGACGACCAGCATCGTCCACGGTCTAGCGCCGCGCGGTCCGCAGCCCCCGAGCGGCCGCCGGATAATGTCGTTATTCTCACCGTCATGGGTCATGGGGGAGAGACCACGGGGGGTCCCGCGCGCGACACGCACGGGCTGCCGATCAAGTTCGGCCCGACGTCCAACGGGGAGTTCCACCCGTTGCCGCACAGCCCGCTGGTGAAGGAGGTGATCCGCCGCACCCACCGGCTCGCCGAGCACAACGCCCGGCGCATGGGCATCTCGCGGCGGCAGTTCCTCAACAGCATCACCGGCGCGGCGGCGACGCTGTTCGTCCTGGCGGCCTGCTCGAAGGAGGAGTCCCGGGCCAGGGGCGAGTCGCCGGGCGGCACCTTCGACGTCTCCGACGAGGCCACGCGCGACACGGCCACGGCGCTCGAGGAGCTGGGCGGCGAGGAGTTCATCTTCGACGTCCAGACCCACTACGTGAACTACGACCTGGCCGGCGAGGTCGGCGAGTGGACCGCGGGGTTCCCCCAGGCCCGGTGCGAGGAGGGCGGGTCCGGGGGCAACTCGCGGGTGTGCTTCACCGCCGACGCCTACTTCCGCGAGGTCTACGTGCGGTCGGACACGTCGATGTCGGTGCTGTCCGCGCTCCCCACCCAGTCGCTCGTCGGGCTGCAGCCCGACGACATGCTGTTCGCCATCGACGTCGCCACCCGGCTCGGCTGCGACGGCCGGGTGCTCATGCACGGCGGCGCCTATCCCCACCAGGGGCCCATCGAGGCGGCGCTGCTCGACATGGACGACCTGCGCGACCGGTACGACATCGCGGCCTGGAAGATCTACACGATGACGCCCCTCGACGCGCACTTCTACTTCGACGACCACGACCCGTCGCGACCGCAGATCGGCCAGCGGTTCATCGATCACGTGCGCGAGCTCGGCCCGCCGATCATCTGCACCCACAAGGGCATCAGCTCGATCGTCGGCTCGACCCCCGAGGTGGCCTCGCCCGTCGACATCGGCCCGGCCGCGGCCCGCAATCCCGACGTCGACTTCGTCGTCTACCACTCCGGCTTCGAGCCCAGCTCCGGGGGCACCGGGCCCTACGACCCGGCCGACCCGGCGCCCCAGGGCGTCGACCGCCTGATCCGCTCGCTCGAGGACGCCGGGGTCGAGCCCAACGCCAACGTCTACGCCGAGCTGGGCGGCACCTGGTGGTTCGTCATGCGCGACCCGAACGCCGCCGCCCACGTGATCGGCAAGCTCCTGCGCTACGTCGGCGAGGACCGCGTCGTGTGGGGCACGGACTCGATCTGGTTCGGCACCCCGCAGGACCAGATCCAGGCCATGCGGACGTTCCAGATCAGCGAGGAGCTGCAGGAGACGCACGGGTACCCGGCGCTCACCGACGAGATCAAAGCCAAGATCTTCGGCATCAACTCCGCCCGGCTGTACGGCATCGAGCCCATCACCGGCCAATGCGACCTGACCCCCGAGGAGGTGGAGGCGATCCGCTCGTCGATGCCGCCGGCCCGGACGTACGGTCCGACCACGATCAGGGAGTCGATGGCGATGATCGCCGCCCATCAGGCGGGCTACGGCACCTGATGGCGGGGACCGGCCGGCACCGCGCCGCCGGCCGGTCCCCGTATCGTGACCGGGTGGCCGGACCGGATGGAGCGAACGGGACGAGCCGGGCCGGCAGCGCGACCGGTGCCGGCCCCCGGGTGAGTCGCGCCGCCAAGCGGCTGATGTCCGAGCTGGTGGACGACGGGGTGGCCCTCGACGCCGAGGGCGACCTGCTGCAGCTCCTGCTCGACGAGCTCGACTACGCCCGCCGCCCGCCGCAGTTCGAGCGGCGCATCCCGCTGTACGGCTCGATCGTCGTGCCCGACGACCGCGCCCTGGTGGCGGTCGGCGAGCTGGTCGACCTGGTCGACATGCACGACCTGCCCCTGGCCGTCGCCCGCCGGTTCGCCGACGGGCGCGCCGCGTTCCTCGCCCGTGGCCTCGACGGATCGACCCGGCTGGCGTGCTTCCGGCGCAACGTCCAGAACGAGGCCGACATGGTCGAGATCCAGGACGACACCGGCGCCCACCTCGTCCAGCGGACACCCGTCCTCGGCGTGACCCGCCTGTTCACCCCGTCCACCACCGTGGAGTGGACCGGCTACCGCTGGACGTCGCGGCCCAACGCACGCACGCAGCATGCACGCCTCGCCCACCTGCTGCCCGACGTGCCCACCGCGGTGCTCGGCGGTGTGCTGGAGCTGGCGGTCCACTGGCTCAGCCCGGGCCGGGCGGGGGCCACCCTGGTGCTGCCGGGCGACGGCGGGGAGGCCGGGCTCGACCTCGACCACTCGATCGCCGCGCCCCCGCTGTCGGTGACCACCCGCCACCACTACCCCGCCCTGCTGGCCGCGCTCCACCAGACCGACCTCGCGGCGATCATCGGCGCCGACGGCCGGGTCCGGCGCATCGGCGTGGGGCTCCACACGTCGCCCACCGCCGACCGCACCGTCGACAGCCCCCGGGGCATGCGCCACCGCTCCGCGGCCCGGTACACGTACGACCAGCCCGCCGCCGTGGCCGTCGTGGTGAGCGAGGACGGCCCGGTCACGGTGTTCCACCGCGGCAGGCCGGTGTCGGAGTGCGCCGCCGGCATGATCCCGGTCGCCGTGGCGGCCGGCGACGGCGACCGCCGCTGATCCGTCCGGAGGCGGGCGCGGCGGCGAATACCACAGCGGAGGCGCCCGTCGCCAGGCCTGACTTAATGCGACCACGTTGCAGTAGGTTCGACGACATGCACATCCCGGACGGATTCCTCGACGGGCCGACCTCCGGTGCCGCCGCCGTGGTGGCGGCCGGGGGGATCGGCGTCTCGCTCCGGCGGGCAGGGCAGGTGCTCGACGAGCGCCGGGTGCCCCTCGCCGGGCTCACCGCCGCGTTCGTGTTCGCCGCACAGATGCTCAACTTCCCGGTGGCCGGCGGCACCAGCGGCCACCTGCTGGGCGGCGCGCTCGCCGCCATACTCGTCGGCCCCGCGGTCGGCGCCGTCTGCGTGTCGGTGGTGCTCGTCGTCCAGGCGCTGCTGTTCGCCGACGGCGGGGTGAGCGCGCTCGGGCTCAACGTGGTCAACATGGCGCTCGTCGGCGCGTTCGGCGGCTACGCCCTCTTCGCGCTCGCCCGCCGGGTGCTCCCCCGCACCGAGCGGTCGGTGGTGCTCGCCTCGGGCCTGGCGGCCGGGGCCGCCGTCGTGCTCGCCGCGGTGGCGTTCTCGGTCGAGTACGCCGTCGGCGGCACCGGCGGGGCCTCGGTCGCCGCCGTGACCTCGGCCATGGTCGGCGTCCACGTGGTGATCGGCATCGGCGAGGGCGCCGTCACCGCCCTGGTGGTGGGGGCGGTGCTGGCCACCCGCCCCGACCTGGTGCACGGGGCCCGCGACCTGGGTGACGTGGCGGCGCTCGCCGCCGCCGGCGGTGCCGCACCGGAGCCGGCCCGATGAGCCGCGGGGTGCGCTTCGGCACCTTCCTCGTGGCCGGCCTGGCGCTCGCCGCCGCGCTGGCGTTCTTCGTGAGCCCCCGGGCCAGCAGCGCGCCGGACGGCCTGGACAAGGTCGCCAGCGACGAGGGGTTCGCCGACCGGCAGACCGATCACGCGCTGGCCGACTCGCCGACCGCCGGGTACGCCACCCGGGGCGTCGACGACGAGGGGCTGAGCACCGGCATCGCCGGCCTCGTCGGCGTGGCCGTGACGTTCGCGGCGACCGGCGGCCTGTTCCTCCTGCTCCGCCGCACGCGGGGCGGCCGCCCCGCGCCGGGCCGCCCCGCCGAGGGGACCTGATGGGCGGCGGCCACCGCCACGGCGGGCCCGACGCCCTGTTCGTCCACGGGCACAGTGCGGTCCACCGCCTGGCGCCCGAGGCGAAGATCGTGGCCACGGCCGCCTACGTGGGCGCAGTGGTGGCCACGCCGCGCGCCGCCTTCTGGGCGTTCGGTGTGCACGCCGCGCTGGTGCTCGCCGCGGCCACCGCGGCCGGCCTCCCGCCCCTGTTGCTGGCGCGGCGGCTCCGGATCGAGGCACCCTTCGTCGCGTTCGCCGTGTTCCTGCCGCTGGCGGGCTCCGGGCCCGACGTCGTGGTGGCCGGGCTGCCGCTGTCGCAGGCCGGCCTGTGGGCGGCCTGGAACGTCGTGGCCAAGGCCACCCTCGGCACCCTCGCCTCCATCGTCCTCGCCTCCACGACGCCCGTGGCCGACCTGCTGCGCGGCCTCGACCGGCTGCACGTGCCCCGGGTGCTCACCGCCATCGCCGGGTTCATGGTGCGCTACCTGGCGATCATCAGCGGCGAGGCGCAGCGCATGCACGTCGCCCGGCAGTCGCGGGGCTACGACCCCCGCTGGCTGGGGCAGGCCCGGGCCTGGGCCGCCGGGGCGGGGACCCTGTTCGTCCGCTCCTACGAGCGGGGCGAGCGCGTCTACCTGGCCATGGCCTCGCGCGGCTACACGGGCACCATGCCCCGGCTCGACGACCCGGCCGGCCGGCGCGCCGCCGCGGCGCAGTGGGCCGCCGCCGCGTCCGTCCCCCTGGGTGCGTGGATCGTGGCCCTCGCCGCCCTGGGATCGTGGTGATGGGCACCGAAGGCGGGGCGTCGGTGGAGGTCGAGGGCCTCCGGTTCGCCTACCCGGGCGGCCACACGGCCCTCGACGGCGTCGACCTGGCCATCGCCCCCGGCGAGCGGGTGGCGGTGCTCGGGCCCAACGGCGCCGGCAAGTCCACGCTCGTCCTGCACCTCAACGGCATCCTCGCCGCCCAGGCGGGCCGGGTGGTGATCGGCGGCACGGAGGTCGCCCGGGCCACCCTGGCCGAGGTCCGGCGGCGGGTGGGCATCGTGTTCCAGGACCCCGACGACCAGCTCTTCATGCCCACCGTCGGCGACGACGTGGCCTTCGGCCCGGCCCAGCACGGCGTCCGTGGCCCCGAGCTCGACGCACGGGTCGCCGCCGCCCTGCGGGCGGTCGGCATGGACGGCCACCGGGCCGCCGCCCCGCACCACCTCAGCTTCGGGCAGCGGCGGCGGGCGGCGATCGCCACCGTGCTGGCCGACGACCCCCAGGTCGTGGTGCTCGACGAGCCCACGGCCAACCTCGACCCCGCCGCCCGGCGCGAGCTGACCGAGGTGCTGGCGAGCCTGGACGTCACGCTCATCGCCGTCACCCACGACCTGCCGTACGCGCTGGAGACCTGCAGCCGGGCCGTGGTCCTCGACCGTGGCCGCATCGTGGCCGACGGGCCCACGGCGGCGCTGCTGTCCGACGTCGACATGCTGTCGGCCCACCGGCTCTACCTCCCGCTCGGGTTCGACCCCACCCGGGCCTGAGCGGGCCGGGCCCCGCTCGACGGCGGGCGACCCCCGGTGTCAGCCGTCGAGGGCGGCATCGGGCGAGTCCGGCGTGTCGTCGGACTCGTCGAGCAGCCCGCCGATGGCGGCGAGCGCCGTCGCCAGGCCGGCGGCCCGGTCGACGACGGTGGCGATGGTGATCTCGGCGCTCCCCCGCGCCGCCGGCAGGGGCGGGTCGCCGAGCGAGCGGACGAGCGCGGTCGGGTCGCTCGCCGGCGTGATCGGCTCGGGGGCGGGCAGCGGCGGCACCGGGTGCCACAGGTCGACGGGGTGCTTGGCCTTGCCCTTCGCCCGGCGGCGACGCCCACCGCCGCCGCCGTTGCGCTGTTGCTGGGGCTTGCTCATGTCGCGTCCTCGGTGAGCAGGGCCTCGGGCCGGATGCCGAGCGCGACCTGGAGCTGTTGGGCGTCGAGGTCGGCCAGCGAGCTGGACTTGGGCAGGACGAGGTCGGCGATGTGGCGCTTGCCGGCGACGACCTCCTCGACCCGCTCGTCGACGGTGCCGGGGCACACCAGCCGGTGCGACACCACGGTGCGGGTCTGGCCGATGCGCCAGGCACGGTCGCGGGCCTGGTCCTCGACCGCAGGGTTCCACCACCGGTCGTACAGCACCACGTGGCTGGCGGCGGTCAGGTTGAGCCCGGTGCCGCCCGCCTTGAGCGACAGCACGAGGGCACCGGGGCCCTCGCCGGTCTGGAACTCCTCGATGAGCCGGTCGCGGGCGCCCCGGGCCAGGCCGCCGTGGTAGCAGGCGATCGGCACCCCGGTGAACTCGGTCAGGTGGTCGGCCAGCCGCTTGCCCCACTCGGCGAAGTGGGTGAAGACCAGGATCCGCTCGTCGGCCGTGAACACCGATTCGACGATCTCCTCCAGCCGGGTGAGCTTGCCCGACCGGCCGGCGAGGGGCCGCCCGTCGTCCTGGTAGGCGGCCGGGTGGTTGCAGATCTGCTTGAGGGCGGTGATGGCGGCCAGCACCGCACCCTGCTTGGGCTCACCGCCGCTGTCGGCGGAGCCCGCCACGAGCCGGTCGAGCACGGCCTGGTAGAGGCCGATCTGCTCGCTGCTCATCGCGCAGTGGTCCAGCTCGTCGATGCGGTCGGGCAGCTCGGCGGCGACCTCGGGCTCGGTCTTGGTGCGGCGGAACACGAGCACGCCGTTGAGCGCCCGGATGGCGGCCTCGCCCTCGCCGGCCATCTGGGCCACGAACGTCGACCGCGAGCCGACCAGCCCGGGGTTCACGAAGTCGAGGATCGACCAGAGGTCGCCGAGCCCGTTCTCGATGGGGGTGCCGGTGAGGGCGATCCGGGTGCCGGCGTCGAGCCGCCGGAGCTGCTGGGCGGTCTCCCCGGCCGGGTTCTTGATGGCCTGCGCCTCGTCGACCACGATCCGGTCCCAGCCGTGCGCCGCCAGCGCCTCGATGTCGCGCACGGCCGTGCCGAAGGTGGTGATCACCACGTCGGCGCCGGCCACCTCGGTGGCGAACTCCTCGGCCGAGGCCCGGGCCGCGCCGTGGTGCACCACGACCCGCAGCCCGGGGGCGAAGCGGGCGGCCTCGGCCGCCCAGTTGCCGACCACGGCCGGCGGGGCGATCACCAGGGCCGCGCCCTCCCCGCCGCCGTTGTGGGTGGCGGGCCGCGACGTGCGGGCCAGGTGGGCGAGCACGGTCGGCGTCTTCCCCAGGCCCATGTCCAGGGCGAGGATGCCGCCCAGGCCCACCTCGTCGAGGTACGCCAGCCAGGCGGCGGCCTCGGCCTGGTAGGAGCGCAGCCGGCCGTCGAACCCGGGCGGGCTGACGTCGGGCTCGGTGGGCAGGCTGTGCGCCGCCCGCAGCAGGTCGGTGGCCCAGCCGCTGCCCTCGACCACGAGGCCGCCCGACAGCGACGTGCCCTCCAGGCCGACGGCGTGGCGCAGGATCTCGGCGCCGGTGAGGCGCGTGGTGCCCGCCCGCTCGGCCAGGGCGGCGGCCGCCTCCTTGAGGTCGGCCCGGTCGAGCTCGACCCAGCGCCCCCGCGACTGCACGAGCGGCCGGGCCTCGGCCGCCAGGCGGGCCACCTCGGCGGCCGTGAGCTCGACGTCGTCGAACACGACCGACCAGCGGACGTCGCTGAGCTGGCGGGCGCCGACCACGGTGTCGCCCGACGGCCCGGTGAACAGGCGCAACGCGGGTGACGGCTTGCGGCGCGACAGCGCCGGCACCCGCACCTCGAACCCGGCGGCCTCGAGCGACGCCCCGGTGACGGTCATCAGCTCCCAGGCCTCGTCCTGGCTGAGGTACACCTGGCCCCGGCGGGGTGCCCCGGCCCGGAACAGCACCGGGAGCATCCGTTCGAGCCGGGCCAGGTCGTCGGCCAGGGGGGTCGTGTTGCGGCTGTCGGTGAGGGCCAGCTCGATCGGCAGCAGGCCGCCCTCGGCGCCGGGGCCGAGCACATGGAGGAACCAGGCGTCGCCGCGGTCGGGCGGGTCGAGCTGGATCACGAGGCGGGTGTGCCCGGCGGCGGTCACGGGCCGGGCCCAGCGGTCGAGCCGGCGGGCCACCTCGGCCGCGGCGGCCGCGGGTGCGGCGAAGCCCGACCCGTCGAGCCGGGTGATCACGGCCTCGGCCACCGCGCTGGACGACCGCACCACCGGCGGCGGGGCGGGCAGCTCGAGCCGGCCGGCGGCGTCGCGGGCGATGGCGTGGACCACGGCCCCGAGCACGTCGAGGGTCACGACCCGGGCGTCGGTGCGGCTGAGCGCCGTCACCGCGCCGGGCATGGCGTCGGCCAGCAGGTCGATCTCAGCCCTGTCGATGTCGGCCGGCACCCAGCGGACGCTGAGGTCGGCCGTGCGCCCGTCCTGGCGGCGCTGGCTCTTGACGGCGGGCACGACCGCGCCCCGGGCCACCATCCGCACGCCGGCCACGGCCACGCGGCCGAGCCAGGCGACGCTCGACCCGGCGCCTTCGGCGCCCAGCCCGCCGCCGACGGCGACGAGCCAGCCGAGCGCCCCGGCGACGGGGATCGAGAAGGCGGCGGCCCGCTGGCCGGTGGGCAGCGGCACGCCCTTGTGCTGGTCCCAGCCGACGGCGGGGCCGCCGATGGCCTCCAGCAGGTCGGACAGCTCGTCGTGGCCGGCGGGTGCCACGTCGGGGCCCCCGGCCCACACGACGACCTCGCCGTTGGACCACGTGGCCTGGAGCCGGACCTCGCCGACGGGGTCGGCGGCCACGACGATCGCCTCGGCGGGGGCGGAGGCGCCGGTCAGCCGGTCGTAGGCGTCCTCCAGCCGGGCCAGCTCGGCGTCGAGGTCGGCGACCACCTGGTCGCGCTCCGGGGTGTCGAGCGCCCGCACCGCCTCCAGGTTGTCCTCGACGTCGTCGAGCAGCCGCTCCAGGGCGCGGCGCCACCCCGGGGGGTCGGCTTCGAGCAGAGCGATCTGCTCGTCTGTGGCAATGCCGTCGACCACAGCCCACGCTGCGGTCTCCAGGGCCTGTGTGCCCTCATCCATACGTGTTCGAGCGCTCCTCCGCGCCGAGCCCCCCGTTCCTGCGAAGACCGGGGGGCAGTCTCCGGCTCTGGCATCGTGGGAGCAGACCCGCGCACGTGCTGCTCCACCGCACCCCTGCGGGATGCCGAGGACTACAGGATACGGCAGCGGCGGCCAGGAACCTCGCACCGCGGGCGGGAAGCTCAGATTTCCCGAAGAACCTTCACAGCGGAAAGGTCACGTCGGCGCGTGTCACCGTGCTGCATTGCCCGTCGGCCGACCTGTCGAGCTGGTGCTCCCATCCCAAATCCCCACGCGTAGGCCGTGGCGAGCGCCCTATCCGCTCGGCCTCCAAGCGACCGGTGAACCGGCACGGCGACGTGCGGCGACGTGCGGTGCCGGATCATGCCCTCACCGGAGGGACAGGCCCCCGTCGACCACCACGACCTGGCCCGTCACGTAGGCCGAGGCCGCGAGGTCGACCACCAGCGTGGCGACGTCGTCCGGCTCGCCCGACCGCTGGAGCGGCGCCCGCTCGGCCATGGCGTCGTGGATGAAGCCCCAGTCGGCGGTCCACGGCGTCCGGATGAGGCCGGGCGCGACCGCGTTGACCCGCACCTCGGGCCCGGTCACGTTGGCCAGGAGGGCGGTCATGTGGTTGAGCGCCGCCTTCGACATCGCGTACGGGATCGAGCTGCCGGTGGGCCGGAGCCCGGCGATCGACGTGATGTTGACCACGCTGCCGTCGCCGGAGGCCCGGAGGTGGGGCATGGCCAGGCGGGTCAGCCGCCACGTGCCGACCACGTTGACGTCGAGGATGCGCTGGAGCACGTCGTCGGTCACGGCGTCGAGGTCGTGATGGGCGATCACCTGGGTCACCCCGGCGTTGTTGACCAGCACGTCGAGGCGGCCGAACCGGTCGACGGCGGCGGCGACCAGGGCCTCGCACGCCGCGGGGTCGCTGACGTCGGCCTGCACGTAGATGCTGCTCGCCAGCGAGCCGGCCACGGCCTCGCCCGCCTCGACCGAGGACGAGGAGTTCACCACGACGTGGGCGCCCTCGGCGTCGAACGCCCGGGCCGTCGCCTCGCCGATGCCGCTCGACGAGCCGGTGACCATCACGACCTTGTCCTGGAACCTGCCGGTGACCTTGTCGGTGCCCATGCGCCATCATCGCCCGCCGGGGCGCCGTAGTGTCCAACGCGCGCAACGGAGGGAGCTGCACGATGGACTTCAAGCTCGAGCTGGTGGCCGTGCCCGTCAGCGACGTCGACCGGGCCAAGGCCTTCTACGTGGACCAGGCCGGGTTCAACGCCGACCACGACCACATCGTGAGCGACGAGATCCGCTTCGTCCAGCTCACGCCGCCCGGGTCGGCCTGCTCGATCGCCATCGGCACGGGCGTCAGCCAGGCCGCGCCCGGCTCGGTCGAGGGCCTGCAACTGGTGGTCGCCGACGTCGAGGCCGCCCGGGCCGAGCTGGCCGGCCGGGGTGTGGAGGTCAGCGAGGTCCACGACTACCCGTGGGGCCGCTTCGTGTACTTCGCCGATCCCGACGGCAACGGCTGGGCCGTGCAGCAGATCCCGGCCCGGTGACCCGCCCCTCCCCCCGGAGGTAGGCAATCCAGTACGCCGACCTGG
>DASSGC010000455.1:0-3623 GCA_035693765.1 Acidimicrobiales bacterium | reverse complement strand
TCATCCCGCACGCGGCGTTGCTGCGTCAGGCTTTCGCCCATTGCGCAAGATTCCCCACTGCTGCCTCCCGTAGGAGTCTGGGCCGTGTCTCAGTCCCAGTGTGGCTGATCGTCCTCTCAGACCAGCTACCCGTCGTAGCCTTGGTGAGCCGTTACCTCACCAACAAGCTGATAGGCCGCGAGACCCTCCCGAAGCAGAATCCTTTCCTCATCTGACCATGCGGTCTGATGGGGGCATCCGGTATTAGCACTCCTTTCGGAGAGTTATCCCGGACTTCGGGGCAGGTTCCTCACGTGTTACTCACCCGTTCGCCACTAGATCTTCTCCAGTGTTGCCACTGGTTGGATCTCGTTCGACTTGCATGTGTTAAGCACGCCGCCAGCGTTCGTCCTGAGCCAGGATCAAACTCTCCGTCGAAATCTCGAGCGCCACCGCAAGCGGCGACACCCTTCGATAGAGACGCCCCGGTTCGAGCGGAATCTCTCGAACACGAGGCACTGGCACCATCGAGTGATGCGGACATCACTCGGAATATTGACGGTGCATATCGTTCAACGACCACATCGAAACCCGAAGGCTCCGAGGCGGTCGCCCGCACTCGCTCTCTCGTCCTGTCTTCTGTTTTCAAGGAGCGACTTACGCTCGCGGCACATGCCCCAGGTGGAGCTTCGGTGCCGGCGGTGGCTCCCGTTCCGGCCGTTTCGGCCGTGCGGGGCGGAGAGTCAATCTAACGACCGGCCCCATAGGCGTCAACCTGAGAGGTCGGTTTCGGGGAGATTTCTTGGAAGATGCCCCGCGACCTGGGAGAACGTCCCTCAGGCCTGCGGCCGGGACGCCACCACTCTCAGGAGGGTCACGCGACGTCTGGTGACCCATAGCATACCGCCGCGCCTCCCGATTCGCTCGGGGATCACGCTTCGGGACCGACGAGCAGCGCGTAGTGCCGCTTGCCCTTCCGCAGCAGCACGTACCGCCCGTGGAGGACGGCCTCGGCCGCGAGCTGGGCACCCGCCGCCGCCCGCTCGCCGTTGACCGACACCGCCCCCTGCTCGATCGACCGGCGGGCGTCGCCCTTCGAGCTCGCGAGCCCGGCCTCCACCAGGAGCGGCACCAGGTCGACCCCCTCCGCGAGCTCCGCCGCGCCGGGCAGCGGCGCCGTCGGCACCTCGGCCGCGACGACCCCCAGCGCGTCCGCCCCGGCGTCCAGGGGCGATCCGCCGAACAGCAGCGCGGTCGCCTCCTCCGCCGCCGCGGCCGCGCCGGCGCCGTGGAGCAGCGTCGTCACCTCGCGGGCGAGCCGGCGCTGGCCCTCGCGCTTCTCCGGAGCGCCGTCGTGGGCGGCGACCACCACGGCCACCTCGTCGAGGGGAAGGAGCGTGAACTTGCCCAGGAACTCCCCGACCTGGCGGTCGTCCGTCTGCATCCAATGCTGGAAGAACTGGTAGGGACTCGTGCGCTGCGGGTCGAGCCACACCCGGGCGCCCGTGGTCTTGCCGAGCTTGGTGCCGTCAGGGGCGGTGATCAGCGGCCACGACAGCCCGTGGACGGTCGCGCCCGTCACCTTCCGCACCAGGTCGATGCCCGACAGGATGTTGCCCCACTGATCCGAGCCCCCGAGCTGGAGCTCCACCCCCCGGTCCCGGTGCAGGCGGAGGTAGTCGTGGGCCTGCAGCAGCATGTAGCTGAACTCGGTGTAGCTGATGCCGTGCTCGCCGGCGAGGCGCACCTTCACCGACTCCCGGGCCAGCATCTGGTTGACCGTCACGTGCTTGCCGACGTCGCGGAGGAAGTCGAGCAGGCTGACGCCCACCGTCCAGTCGCGGTTGTCGACGAGGACGGCCCCGCCGCCGTCGAAGTCGAGCACCCGGCCCATCTGTGCCTTGATGGCGGCCACGTTGGCGCCGAGGGTGGCCTCGTCGAGCAGGTTGCGCTCGTCCGAGCGGCCGCTCGGGTCGCCCACCATGCCCGTCGCCCCGCCCGCCAGCGCCACCACCCGGTGGCCCGCGTCCTGGAAGCGCCGCAGCACCAGCAGGCCGATCAGGTTGCCGACGTGGAGGCTGTCGGCCGTCGGGTCGCAGCCGTAGTAGACGGCGATCGGACCCTCGGCCAGGCGGGCGGCGAGGGCCCCGCGGTCGGTGCTGTCGTGCACCAGGCCGCGGGCCTCCAGGTCGTCGAGGAGCGTCTCGGCGGTCGTCACCTGCCCATCGTTCCGGACCGGTCCCCGCGGGTCCAGCCGGTAGCACCTGCCGCCCGCCGCCGCCCGCCCGACCGCCCGCCGAGGCACCCGGTCTCGACTGGACGCCGGACGCCCTGGGCAGGGAGCCTTGGACGGTGATGACGACCCCCGCGCCCACCGACCCGGACGGGTCGGCGACCGACACCGGCGACGAGCCGGCCGGCCGGCGCCTGACCCCCACCCGGATGCTGCTCACGCTCGTCGTGGTCGCGCTCGTCTCGATGTGGGGGTACGTCCTGTACCTGGCCTTCGGGCCCGGGCGGCAGCCGCCCATCGACCGGCTGGACGACCCGGCGTTCGCCGAGGCCGCCGAGGCGCGGTGCGCCGACGCCCTGGAGACGGTCGACGCCCTGCCGGTCGCCAGCGAGGCGACCTCGGCCGCCGACCGGGCCGACGTCCTCGACCAGGCCGACGCCGCCTTCGCCGCCATGCTCGACGACCTCGAGGGCATGACCGAACTGGCCCCCGCCGCCGGCGACCAGCGGCGACGGGCGACCGAGTGGCTGGCCGACTGGCGCACCTACCTGGCCGACCGCGAGGACTACGCCGACCGGCTGCGCACCGACCCCGGCGCCCGCCTGCTGGTGTCGGAGAAGCCCGGCGAGGGCCGGCAGATCACCGGCTGGATCGACGAGTTCGCCAAGGCGAACCGCATGCCGTCCTGCGTCTCGCCTGCAGACGCCTGACCGCGGGCGGGCCCGACCGAAGTCCTTGCACGCACGACGGCGTGGCGTTGCGGTCGGCTGCCGACCGCGACGTCACGCCGTCGTCGTCGCAACGACGAGGCGGTCCCGGCCCCGACCGAGCGGCGCCCGCGCCCCCCCGCCGAGGCGCCCCCCGATCAGGCGGGCACCGTCAGGCCAGGTGATCGAGGGCGGCCAGGGCGGCGCGGGCCAGGCGGAGCAGGCCGGGGTCGGGGTCGAACCCGGGGAGCTCGTCGTAGCCCGCCCAGCGCAGGTCGAGCGACTCGTGGTTGCCCGCCGGGACCGCTCCCGGGGGCGCCACGACCACGTAACGGACGTCGAGGTGGAGGTGCGGCCCGTGCGGCGGACCGACCTCGTGGACGTCGAGGTCGATCGCCGGCGTGGCCACGGCCAGCCCGGCGATGCCCGTCTCTTCGGTCGCCTCCTTCCACGCCACGGACGGCAGGTCGCCGGCGCGGTCGGCGTGACCGCCGGGCTGGAACCAACGTCCGAGCTTGGCGTGCAGCATCAGGAGGAACCACCCGCTCGCCGGGTCGACCACCATCCCCGAGCCCGTCACGTGGCCGGCGGCGCAGGCGCGGTCGAGGGCGTCGGGATGGCGGTCGAGGAAGGCGAGCATCGCCGCCCGGTGGGCCTCGTGGGCCGGCTCGCCCGGGCGGGCGGCGGCGATGTGGGCCCGCGCC
>DASSGC010000454.1:0-5198 GCA_035693765.1 Acidimicrobiales bacterium | reverse complement strand
CCGGACCGGGCCACCAGGGCGACGGCGGTGCCGGTTGCGGACAGGCCTTGGGCCAGCAGGCGTCCGATGCCGCGCCCGCCGCCCGTGATGAGGCCGACAGCGGTGGCGGCGGACGGGCGGTCGGTGGATGGTGTGAGGACGGGGGTGGGGGAGGTCATGGCGGCAAGCGTGCGCCTGCCGGGCGGCCGCGTCCTGAGCAGCGGTTGCTCAATCGCCGGCCGGCGAACGGTCGGCGGTGCCGGATTGCTCAGGCGGCGCGGCGGCGAGGGCGGCGGCGAGCTGGCGGCGGCCGCTCACGCCCAGCTTGGAGTAGACGTTCTGCAGGTGGTTGTTGACCGTGCGGACCGACAGGTACAGCCGCTCGGCGATCTCCTTGCTCGACTGGCCCTGGGCGGCATAGGCGGCGATATCTCGCTCGCGGGGAGTCAGGGGCACCACCATCACGGGCGCGGCCAGCCCGGGGGTCCGGGCGCCCTCGCAGGCGGCCACCAGCATGGCCGCCCGCGTACCCTGGGCCGCCACCGCCCGGCGGTCGCCGCGGCGCTGGTGGGCCTGGGCCGCCTCGCTGGCCGCCTCGGCGGCGAGCAGGATCGCCCCCAGGCGCTCGAAGGCGTCGGCCGCCGCCACCAGGGCGGCGGGCTCGCCGGCGGTCGCCGCTGCGGCGTGGCCGGCGTAGGCGACCACCAGGTCGCCCTCGCACTCGTCCGCCAGGACGGCGAGGCGGTCGGCAACGGTGGCCGGCTCGCCCAGCCGGGCCACATCGTGGAGCAGCCACGCCTCGCACACCCGGTAGCCGGCCTCGGCCGCCAGAGCGGCTCCGCCCCGCAGGACCTGGCGGGCGCCCGGCAGGTCGCCGACGGCGACCCGGGCCCAGGCTCGGCCCAGCTCCTGCTCGGGCCGCGTGAAGGGGAACGGCTCGAGCCGGTCGAGGTCGCGCACCGCGGCGGCGGCCGCCTCGGCGTCGCCGAGCCCCGCTGCGGCGGTGGCGAGCACGGACAGCACCAGGCAGCGGGGGCCGGGCAGGCCGCCGTCCTCGGAGCGGGCCAGGGCCTCCGTCAGCCAGCGCCGGGCCGTGGCCAGCTGCCCGGCCAGGAGCGCGCACCGGCCGATCTGGTGGGCCAGCCACATCAGCGCGCTGGGCGGCGCCGACGCCGGGGTCGCCTCGTAGGCGGCGGTCGCCAGCCGGCTGGCCTCCGGCAACCGGCCGCACTCGGCCAGCGCGTAGGCCCGGATGAGGATGTGGTTGCCGGGCCCGGGTATGGCCACCTGGTCGGGCAGGTCCATCTGCTCGGCGAACGCCCGGCCCAGCAGCTCGGCCCCCGTGGCGCACCGTCCGGTCGCCACGAGGGCGGGCAGCTCGGCCAGCGCCCGCAGCGCCCGGGCCCGGGGATCGGGGTCGGGCCCGACGGGCGCCAGCGCGGCCAGGGCGGCCCGCGGACGGCCCGAGTAGCTGAGCAGCAGGCCCTCGTTGAGGGTCAGCTCGGTCACCCCCGCCGGGTCGTGGACGCGGGCGCGGGCGGCGGCGTTGACCTCGAGGGCCTCGGCGTCGCGGCGCAGGCCCCACATGAGGTTCCGGGTGTGGATCTCGGTGATGTAGACGAGCAGCCGGTCGTCATCGGCCACCGCCGCCTGGGCCGCGGTGAGGACCTCGTCGGCCTCGCGGTAGCGGCCCAGCTCATGCAGCGCCTCGCCCAGCAGCAGCCCGGCCTCGGGGGTGACCCCGTCGACGACCGCGGCCCGGCCCACGCGCTCGACGGCGGGGAAGTCCTGCCCGTAGCGCGCGAGGCGGGCGGCCCGCACCAGCAGGTCCGGGTCGGCCGTGCCCGCCGCGTCCAGGCGGGCGGCGGCGATGCGGATGGCGTCCTCGCGGCGGCGGGCGCCATAGGCCTCGATGCGGGCAGCGTGCTCCAGCAGCAGCCGGCGGCGGGTGAGGGTCGGCATGCGGGCCCGGAGGATCTCGCCGTAGAGCGGGTGGGCCAGGCCCACCTGCTGGCGGCGGCCCTCGGAGCGCACGGTGAGGAGCCCGCTGCGGTCGAGCAGCTCGAGCTGGTCGGCGCCGACGATGGCCTCCAGGGTGGTGAGGCCGGCAGGCTCCCACACGGCCAGGATGTCGACGGCCCGGCAGGCCGCCTCAGACAGCCCGGCGAGACGGCCGGCCAGCAGCTCGTGCAGCCGGGGTGTGGTCACCAGCGGGCCGACGAGCCGCCACACGCCCCGCTGGTCGACGAGGTGGCCGCGGTCGAGCGCCCCGAGGACCAGCTCGCGCACCAGCAGGACGTTGCCCTGGCTGGCTGTCCAGATCTCGGCCACCGTGGTGGCCTCGACCGGGCCCCGGAGCACCAGGTGGATGAGCGTGCCCACCGCGGCGCGGTCGAGGTCCACGAGGTCGACCCGGCGCACCCGGGCCCGCTGCCACAGCGCCTCGACGCCGCCCGGGAGGCGCTCGTTCGACGGCACGGTGGCCACGAGGAACAGTAGGTCGGCGTCGACCAGCTGGCACAGCAGCGTCGCCGACGTGACGTCGAGCAAATGGAGGTCGTCGACGAACAGCACCAGCGGGCCCCGCCCGCCCTGGTCGGACAGCACGGCCCGGATCTCGGACACGATCGCCACCAGGTCGACCCGCTCGGCGCCGATGCCCGCCGGGAGCAGGTGGGCCAGCGCCCCCAGCGGCGCGGCCCGGGAGCCTTCCGTGGCGGTGGCCCGAGCCACGTTGCGGCCGTGCCGGTCGGCGAGGGCGAGGCACTGGTCGGCCAGCCGGGTCTTGCCCACCCCCGGGGCGCCGTGGATCACGAAGCCGTGGGCCCGCGGGTCGTCGAGGCTGGCCGTGAACAACTCGAGCTGCTCGTGCCGGCCGACCAGTGGCCACTGGAGGGGAGGCACCGGAGTCGGGGGGACGGCGGTCCGTGCCGCAGCCATCACGCAAACGGTACCGGTCGGGGGAGGTGGCGGGCCGGGCGGTCGAGTAGTCGTTGGTTACCCGGCCGGGCCGACGATGGAGTGAGATGGTGGCATGACGCCCGAGCAGATCGTCCTGGTCGAAGAGACGCTGGCCGCGGTGGACATGCGCGACCTGACCCACGACTTCTACCGGCGGCTGTTCGACCTGGAGCCGGCGCTGGCGGCCATGTTCACAACCGACCCCCCGGTGCAGGAGGCCCGGTTCGCCGCCGAGCTCTCCGAGATCGTCGCCTCGATCCGCTCGCTCGACAGCTTCGCCGCTCGGGTGCAGGCCCTCGGCGCCCGCCACCACACCTACGGCGTGCGGGCCGCCCACTACCGGATCATGGGCCGGGCGCTGCTGGCGGCGCTGGCCGCGGCCCGGGGCCCGGCGTGGACGCCGGAGGCGGCCGAAGCGTGGGCCGTCGCCTACGACCTGGTGGCCGAGACCATGCAACAGGGCGCGTTGCTCACCCCGGGGCCCGAGCGAGATTGAGCAACGGCTACCCGGGTCTACCCGGGGGCCGATGGTGTCCGATGGTGGGGTCGTCGGCAACGGGCCGGCGCCCGAGCCCCGGAGACCATCGTGAACGTGCCCTTCAACATCCTCGATTTCCTCGACCGAGCCGAGCTGGTCTACGGCGACCGCGTCGGCGTGGTCGACGAGCCCGACCAGCCCGCCGGCAGCTGGGGCGAGCTGACCTGGCGCGCCGTGGCCGAACGGGCCCGCGCCCTGGCCGCGGGGCTCGATCGCCTGGGCGTCGGCCGCGGCGAGCGGGTGGCGATCGTGTCGCAGAACAGCGCGCGGCTGCTCGTCGCCCTGTTCGGCGTGTCCGGCTGGGGGCGGGTCGCCGTACCCGTCAACTTCCGGCTCAACGCCGACGAGATCGGCTACATCGTGCGGCACTCGGGCGCCGCGGTGGTGCTGATCGACCCCGAGCTCGACGAGGCGCTGGCCGGCGTGAGCGCACCCCACCGGTTCGTGCTCGGGCCTGAGTCCGACGAGGTGCTGTTCCCCCTCGACCGCACGCCCGTGCCGTGGAACGAGCCGAGCGAGGAGGCCGTGGCGTCGATCAACTACACGAGCGGCACCACGGCCCGGCCCAAGGGGGTGGAGCTGACGCACCGGAACCTGTACGTCAACGCCCTCACCTTCGGGTGGCACACTGGCGTGAGCGACCGGGACACCTACCTGTGGGCCGTGCCCATGTTCCACTGCAACGGCTGGGGCATGGTCTACGCCGTCACCGGCATGGGCGGCTGCCACGTCATCCTGCGCAAGGTCGACGGTCCCGAGATCCTGCGACGCATCGACCGTCACGGCGTGACGTTCATGGGCGGCGCGCCCGCGGTCGTGAACACCGTCCTGGCCGCCGCCCCCGCTGCCGACAGCCGGCACGCGGGCGTGCTCGGCCACGGGCGCATGCGCATCGTGGTCGGCGGAGCGCCCCCGCCCACTGCCACCATCGAGCGGGTCGAGACCCAGCTGGGCTGGGAGTTCATGCAGGTCTACGGCCTGACCGAGACGTCACCGATCCTCACGCTCAACCGCCGGCGAGCCGAGTGGGAGCACCTGAGCCCGACCGAGCGGGCCCGGCAGCTCTCCCAGGCCGGCCCGCCCGCCATCGGCGTGCGGCTGCGCGCCGGCGAGGACGGCGAGGTGCACGCGCGGGCCAACGTGGTCTTCGCCGGGTACTGGCAGCAGCCGGAGGCCACGGCCGAGGCCGTGCCCGACGGCTGGTTCCGCACCGGCGACGGCGGCACGATCGACGAGCGGGGCTACCTGACGGTGTCGGACCGCAAGAAGGACATGATCATCACCGGCGGCGAGAACGTGTCGTCGATCGAGCTCGAGGACTGCCTGTGCCAGCATCCGGCGGTGGCCGAGGCCGCCGTGATCGGCGTGCCCGACGCCCGCTGGGGCGAGACCGTGAAGGCCTTGGTGGTGCTGCGGCCCGGGACCGCGGCCGCCCCCACGGAGGCCGACCTGATCGCCCATTGCCGCGAGCGGTTGGCGCACTTCAAGTGCCCGACCAGCGTCGAGTTCCTGGACGGCCTGGCCCGCACGGCCACGGGCAAGGTCCAGAAGTTCAAGCTGCGCTCGCGGTACTGGGCCGGCCGCGACCGCCTGGTGTCGTAGCCGGCCACGCTGTCCACCCCCGTACCGTCCGTCGCCGGGCCGGGGGCTGGAACACTCGCGTGACGCGCCCGGGAGCGGTGTGCAACTTGGCCTCAACGTGGCCGCGCTGGTCGTGGCC
>DASSGC010000453.1:0-2093 GCA_035693765.1 Acidimicrobiales bacterium | reverse complement strand
GACCTGCCGAAGTCCGCACGATCCGACGAGTCTGTCGCGCAGCCCAACGAGCGGCGGCCGGTTGCCGCTGCCAGTCGTTCGATCGAGAGGTAGGCGCCGTGCTCCTTTGAGCTAGCGGCTACTCCCCGACGCTATCGAGTAGATGAACGCCACTCGGTACCGCGCCCGAATGTGTGGCACCGACGGGGCGCGGTCGGCCGAAACTAGGCCGCCGAATCAGGGGACCAGATGGGGACCACACGTCCACGGGCACGGCAAAGTCGCAGAGTGTCTGCTAGGTGGCTGTAGGTGACGGCAAGGGCTGGAGTTGACAGACGGGCACGGACCCCGATGATCTGGTGGTTCTCTACGCCAACCGATCATGAGGGATGCCGTGCCCGCGTTGCTATCTTCGCTGATCGACCAGGTCGATGGCCACGCCGGTGTGCCGGACAAGCCGGTACGGCTGGGCCGTACCGGCCATCAGGTGTTGGTGGCCGCGCTGGCGCAGGTGCCGGACCCGCGGGACCGGCGCGGGGTGCGCCACCCGGCGCCGGCGGTGTTGGCGTTGGCGATCGCGGCGGTGTTGGCCGGTAGCCGCTCGTTCTACGCGATCGGGCAGTGGATCGCCGGGGCCGGGCAGAAGACGTTGCAGGCGGCCGGTGCCCGCCGGGATCCGGGCAGCGGCCGGTATGTGGGCCCGGATGAGAAGACCGTGCGCGGGCTTGTGCGCCCGCGTCGACGCCGACGCGTTGGATGCGGCCTTGGGCGGGTGGGTGGCCCGCCGGGCGGTGTTGGCCCAGGCGGCGAGGGCGCGCACCAAACGCAAGCCGCCCAAGGGAGCCTTGGCCCGCCGGCGGGCCAAGGCCGGCGGGCAGCGCCGGGAGCGGGCCAGTAGCCGGGGCGCTCACCGGCCGCCGCGTGCGGCGATAGCGGTGGACGGCAAGACCAGCCGCGGAGCCCGTGCGGCCGGTGGCCGGGCCCCGCACCTGGTGGCGGCGGTCGCCCACAGCGGGGTGGTGCTGGCCCAGCGGCAGGTATCGGAGAAGAGCAACGAGATCACCGCGTTCGTTCCGCTGCTGAAAGATCTGCCGCTGGCCGGTGTGGTGATCACCACGGATGCCATGCAGACGCAGCGTTCACATGCCCAGTTCCTGCGCCAGGTCAAGGATGCGCATTTCATCTTCCCGGTACTGGAGAACCAACCCACCCTGTTCGGGCAACTGGATCGGCTGGATTGGAAGTCGGTGCCGGTCACGGCGTGGACCCTGGACACCGACCGGGGCCGGCACGAGCTACGCACCATCCAGGTGCTGCCCACCCCGCCCGGGCTGCGGTTCCCGCATGTCGGGCAGGTGTTTCTGGTCGAGCGGACCGTAACCGCCAACGGCAAGACCAGCTACCAGGCGATGTTGTATGTCACGAGCCTGACCCCGGACCAGGCCAGCCCGGCCGACCTGCTGGCCTATGTGAGAGGACATTGGACGGTGGAGTCTCTGCACTGGGTCCGCGACGTCGTCTTCGCCGAGGACGCCTCCCACATCCGCACCGGCAACGCGTCCCGGGTCATGGCAACCATCCGCAACACGGTGATCAGCCTGCTACGCGTCGCCGGCGTCACCAACATCGCCGCAGCGCTACGCCACAACGCCCGCAAAGACCGCCGAGTCCTCAAACACCTCGGCCTGCTGACCAGCAAGAACGGATAGAGAACCGACTTTGCCGTGCCCGTGGCCTACCGCCTCGGCTATGATTTCGTCCGGTACCGTTTAAGATGCAGACAGCTACCGTTGGGGCCGTGTCTGATGGGCCTATTAGGATACCTGCTGCGTCCCCTGTTGTTCCGCCCGTGGTATCAGCTTTCACCCCGCGTCTTCCAGACACTTTGATCCCAAGTTTCTGCCTGAGCGTCGTCTAGGTCGAGCGCGGGTAACGTCGCCAGATAACGATGGGCTAGGACTACTACACCCCGATCATCCACGTCTTCCAAGGCGTCAAAGTCTGACACCGACACATCGATCGTGAACCTTCCACCGGAACTGTCAGCAAGGACTACCGCAGCGATGCACCGGTACACATCAGGTCCTTCAGATCCGAAGACGACAAGCATCGCC
>DASSGC010000452.1:0-7839 GCA_035693765.1 Acidimicrobiales bacterium | reverse complement strand
GGAGCCCCGTGTGGTGCGCGAGCACGTCGAGCTCGTTGGCCACGGTCAGCTCGGCCAGCGATCGCAGGCGGGCACCGGTCAGGTGGCTGGTCGCGCCGGTGAGGCGGTCGCGGTAGGCGACGGGGCGGCGGCGGCCGAGCTGGGGCGCGACGGTGGCCCGGTCGCACCGGGCGTACAGGTGGACGATGTCCTCCGCCTCGGCGCCGATGAGGTCGACGACCGCCTGCCGCCGGGCGGGGACGACCAGGCCGAGCGGGTAGCCGTCGGTGCCGTACACGGCGTGGCACAGCCCGGCCAGGGCGAGCGCCGGCGGGGCGTCCCAGGCGACGAGCAGGCGATGGGTGCGGCGCAGGTGGGCGAGCAGCGTGCCGCCCGGGTGGGGGCGCTCACCGGCGCCGTGGGCGGCGAGGAAGGCCGTGGCCCGCTGCTCGGCGCCCACGCCGGGCGACCCGGTCATGCCGGCCCCGGGACGGCCGTCACCCCGACCGCCACCGCCCCGTCCGGCCGGCGCCGGGCGGGCGGCGTGCAGGCGAGGTGGATGCCCCGGAGCGTGAGGTCGGGGTCCACGGCGGTGACCGTGTCGCCGTAGCGGGCGGCGACCGAGCCGAGGCCCCCGGTGACCACGACCGGGCAGTGCCCGACCCGGCGGCGGTAGCTGCGGGCGAGGCTGTCCACCAGCGCCCCGGCGCTCCGCAGCACGCCCGACCGCACCGCGTCGGCCGTGGACGTCGGGAGCACCGGCACGTCGCCGTGCCGGCGCAGCCCGCCCGGCCGGGCCAGGGGGGGCACCCGATCGATCAGCCCCTGGTAGGCGGCCTCGGGACCCGGCGCGATCGCGCCCCCGGCGAACCGCGGCCCCGCGGCGACGAGATCGCACGTGAGGGCGGTGCCGACGTCCGCCACGATCACGGGCGCCCCCCAGCGGGCCACCGCACCCACCGCGTTGGCGATCCGGTCCGGTCCCAGCGCCTCCGGCTGGTAGTCGAGCAGCAGTCCGCCCGCACCCGGACCGACGACCGCCACCGGGACGGGCCGGCCGCCGGGGGCCGCCAACCGGGTGCGCAGGCGGTCGGGCAGGTCCCGGCGCGGCGACGACATGGCCACGCCGCTGATCGAGGCAAGGATGCCTGCGCCGGCCAGCGCCGCGTCGAACCGGGCCTCCCAGCCGCGAGCGCCGGCATCGCCGGTGTCGAACGATCCGAGCCGGGTCAGGTCGTCGCCGGTGACGAGGGCGAGCTTGGTGCGCGTACTGCCCACGTCCACCACGAGGACCTGCCCCGGCGGTGGGTGCGGGTCCGGCCTCACAGCGCTGCTCTCTTGGCCGGCTCCCGCCCCCATGGGGCGATCGTCGGGCAGTCGTTGGCCCAAGTCAATCCTTGGATGAATTTGGATTGATCCAAGCTCTCACTAAGGTTCGTGACGATGACGCTGGACGACCTGCGGATCCTCGTCGCCGCCTGCGAGGCCGGCAGCCTCAGCGCCGTCGCCCGCCAGCTCGGGCGGAGCCAGCCCGCCGTCAGCCAGCACATCCGGCGCCTGGAGCGCGAGCTCGACATCGCGCTCGTCGAGCGCAGCCGCCGGGGCATCGCCCCGACCGCGGCCGGCCGCATCCTCCTGGCGGCGGCCACGGATGCGCTCGGGGCGCTGGACGCCGGCCGGCGCGAGGTCGACCGGTTGCGCGAGGGCGACCACGGTTCCCTGCGCGTCGCCACCGGCGGGCCCACGCTCCGGCACTTCATGACCGGGCCGCTCGCCGAGTTCCGCACCCGCCACCCGTCCGTCGCGTTCGACTACGTGTCCGCCACGTCGACCCGGCAGTGCCTCGACGCCGTGCGCGCCGACCACGCCGACCTCGCCTTCGTGACCCTGGCCGGCGACGAGGAGCTCGAACGCCGTCCGACGCTCCGCACGCGGTGGGTGCTGGTCGTCGCCGCCGACCATCCGCGGGCGGGAGCGGCGACACTGCGGCCCGCCGAGCTGCGCGACCTCCATCCCATCGGCATGCCCGGCCACACGACCTCCCGCATGGAGCTGGAGGACGAGCTGGCCGCACGCGGGGTCCGCCTCCGGTACAGCACCACGGTCGACGACTGGGACACCGCCGTCCAGCTCGTCGAGCTGGGCGTCGGCGAGTCGATCGTCCCCGCCCTGTGGGTGCACGACCTGGTGGCGCGCCCCCGGCTCCGCGCCATCGGCATCGAGGGCATCCGCCCGCTGACCTTCGGGTGGGCGGCCCGCCGCTGGGACGCGCTGCCGCCCTTCGCGGACGCCTTCGTCACCCTCGTCGACGAAGGGTTCGCCCGGCTGGACCCCGCCGCGCAGGCCGAGCTGCTCCCCGGGCGGCAGGGCGGCGATGCCGCGCGCCATGGAGCACTGAGGGACGCCAGTTCGGCGCCGGCGCCGGCGCAGCCGCGTTCTGGCGGCGATTCCGTGCGCCATGAGCACTGAGCGACGCCAGTTCGGCCACGGCGACGACGCCAGTTCCGCGACGGCAGGCCGGGGGCGACCCCCCGAGCGGGGGGATCAGCCGGCTGTGATCCAGGCGGTGCCGGCGGCCATCCGATGGGCGTCGTGCGACGGGCACCAGCCGCCGACCGCGTAGCCGAGGCCGGCGAGCACCTCGTCGGTGCGGGTGCCGGCCGCCGCCGCGTAGTGGCTCACGACCAGCCGGCCGCCCGGCGCCACGAGGGCGGCGAGGGCGTGGCCGAGCATGGCCCGCGCCAGGCCGGAGGGGACGCAGTCGAGCAGCGTGTGCACCGCGTCGAACCGCCGCCCCCCGGGGTGCACCCAGTCGAGCGCGTTGCCCACCCAGAACCGGTCGGCCCACTGCGGCAACCGGCGCCGGGCCAGCGCGACGAGCCCCGGCGCCAGGTCGATGCCGTACGGCTCGACCCGCAGCCCGCGCTCGCCGCACCACGCGGCCACGCTGGCGCCGAGGTGGCCGTTGGCGCAGCCCACGTCGAGGAACGTGCCCGATCCGGCGACGGCGTCGGCCACCTCCAGCCGGGCCGCCCGCCAGGCCGCGGCGCCCCGCCCGAAGCCGGACTGCTGCTCCGGTGTGGTGCCGCGCAGGTAGGCCCGCTCCATGCTGCGGGTGCCGTCACGGAACCACGTCTCCGGCGGCAGGGCGGCGTGGTCGGCGAGCGCCTCGCCGATCAGGGCGGCGTCGGCCGCGCCCGCCGGCGGCCCGAAGGTGGGCTCGACCGGCGGGGAGTGGTAGCGGTCGCCCTCCACCCAGCCGTACAGGTGGTCACCGTCGAGGGCGAACGGGTGGAAATGCTGGTAGCGGAACCCCGCGTGCTCGAGCGGGATGCGGAGGCAGGCGTCGAGCGGGTGCTCGCCCGGCGCCAGGTCGTCGCTCGGCACCCGCCCGTCGGGCGTCAGCGCGACCCGGCCGTCGGGCATGAGGCACACCAGCGTCAGCCGGCGCACGATCGACCAGTCGTCCGGATCGGCGGTCAGCCGTACCTTGGGCATGCCGGGCCTGGAGCGTAGACCGGCGGACGGCCGCTCCTGGCGGCGATCTGGTGCGCCGTGCGCGGCGGCGAGACGCCCGTTCGCTGCGCCGCGGCATCACCCGCCCACGGGAGCCACCCAGCGTGGTTGACTACCCGGCGGCGGGCTCATCTCCCCAAGGGGGTCACCGCGATGCCGGTAGCCAAGACCATCGAGATCAGCGCCGAGTCGCCGGACAGCTTCGAGGACGCCGTGCGGGCGGGCATCGCCAAGGCGAGCGAGACCGTCCACGGCATCGACGGCGCCTACATCAAGGAGGAGAAGGCGGTGATCAACAACGGCTCCGTCACCGCCTTCCGCGTCCACATGCAGGTGACCTTCACCCTCGACTGAACACCGCCGGGTCCTCCGGCCACGGGTGCTTCGGGTAGCGGCCCGCCATGTCCTTGCGGACCTCGCGCCACGAACCCGCCCAGAACCCGGCCAGGTCGCTCGTGACCTGCACCGGGCGGTCGGCCGGCGACAGCAGCCGCAGCGTCACCGGCACCCGCCCCCCGGCGACGGTGGGCGTCGCCGTCGAGCCGAACATGTCCTGCACCCGCACCGCCAGCACGGGCGGGTCGCCGGGCGCGCCCTCGCCGTAGGCCAGGCGCACCCGGCGCCCGCTCGGCACCGCCAGCGACTCGGGCGCCAGGCGGTCGAGGTCGCCCGCCACCGCGGGCGGCAGCATGCCCCGCAAGAGCCGGGCCAGGTCGAGCCGGTCGAGGTCGGCGCGCCCGGTCGCCCCGGCGGCGGCCAGGCGCGGGGTCAGCCAGTCGTCGAGGCCGCGCCGCAGGGCCGCGTCCGACAGGTCGGGCCAGGGGTTACGCAGTGTGGCAGCCAGGAAGGCGGCGCGGGCCTGCACCGACCGGGCCGCGTCGGTCCACGGCAGGGCGGCGAGGCGGGTGGACCGCACCCGCTCGACCAGCGCGGTGGTGGCGGGCAGCCCCGGCTGGGGCGGGCGCTCGACGGTCCCGAGGCGCAGCCGCCCCAGCTCGCGGTCGACCCGGGCCACCAGATCGCCGCCGTCGCCCCGGTCGGGGTCCCACACCAGGCGGGCGTGCTCGGTCACCTGGTCGCCGGCCACCGCGTCGAGCTGGTCGGCCGCCAGCGGGGCGGCCAGCCGGATGCGGCCGCCGCGCCGCCGCCCGTCGACCTCCGCCACCGCCAGCAGGGGCTCGGCGGCCAGGGCGTCGGTCGCCGCCAGCCAGCCCTCGGTGCCGGCTCGCAGGACGAACCGGCCCCGGCCGCCGCGGGCCTGGGCGAGGCGGTCGGGGTAGGCGGCGGCCAGCAGCAGCCCCGCCTCGGCGGCGTCCGCCGCGCCGGGCGCCACCCCCACCCGCCGCGCCAGGTCGTGGGCCCGGTCCCGGGCCCGGCGCAGCGCCCGGCCGTCGGCCGCCGGGTGGCGCCGGCCGGGGTCGTCGAGCAGCGCGATCCGCAGGCCCACGTCGGCCGGCAGGTCGTCGGGACGGCCCCGCAGCACGTCCCGGTCCTCCAGCACGGCAGCGAGCAGGCAGCCGAGCCAGCCCTGGCCCCGCGCCCGGCCCACGAGCAGCATGCGGGCCAGCCGCGGGTGCAGCGGCAGCGTCACCATCTCCCGCCCGGCGGTGGTGGGGACGGCGGCGGCGTCGCCGCGGTCGTCGCCGGGCGTGCCGCCGGGGTCCCCGCCGCCGGGGTCCCCGCCGCCGGTCAGCGCGCCCAGCTCGACCAGCAGCCGCCGGGCCTCGGCCAGCGCCCGGGGCGGCGGCGGGTCGAGGAACGGCAGGTCCGCGACGTCGGTGCCCCACACCGCCAGCTCCAGCGCCAGCCCGGCCAGGTCGGCCTGGCGGATCTCCGGCTCGCTGAAGGGCCGGCGCGCCGCGTGCTCGACCTTCGACCACAGCCGCACGGCCGCCCCCGGTGCCAGCCGCCCGGCCCGCCCGGCGCGCTGGTCGGCCGAGGCCCGCGACGCCGCCACGGTCTCCAGCCGGGTGAGGCCGGTGGTGGCGTCGTACACCGGCTTCCGGGCCAGCCCGCCGTCGACCACGACCGTGACGCCCTCCACCGTCAGGCTCGTCTCGGCGATGTCGGTGGCCAGCACGACCTTGCGCCGTCCCAGCAGCCCGGGTACCAGCGCGGCGTCCTGGTCGCCCGCCGGCAGGGCGCCGTACAGCGGGTGGACGTCGACCGGGGCGTCCGGTCCCAGCGCCGCGGCGAGCTGCTCGGCGGTGCGCACGATCTCACCGGCCCCGGGCAGGAAGGCGAGCACGTCGCCGTCGGGTTCGGTCCGCAGCGCCTGGCGGACGGCGGCCACCACCGCCGGCTCCAGGTGCTCGCGGGGGCGGCGGGGCGCCCACCGGACGGCCACGTCGTGGCTCCGGCTCTCACCGGTCACGACCGGTGCCGGTTCGCCACCACCGCCCAGCAGCGCCGCCACCCGGTCACCGTCGAGGGTGGCCGACATCACCAGCAGCCGCAGGTCGGGGCGCAGGTGCCGGCGGGCGTCGAGGGCCAGCGCGAGGCCCAGGTCGGCCGGGAGGCTGCGCTCGTGGAACTCGTCGAAGATCACCAGCCCCACGCCGTCGAGCGCGGGGTCGCGCTGCAGCCGCCGGGTGAGGATCCCCTCGGTCACCACCTCGACCCGCGTGCCCGGACCGACCCGCCGGTCGTCGCGGGTGCGGTAGCCGACCGTGTCGCCCACCGCCTCCCGGCGCAGCGCGGCCATGCGGCGGGCGGTGGCCCGGGTGGCCAGCCGCCGGGGCTCCAGCATGACGATCGTGGCGCCGCCCAGCCCCGGCTCGTCCACCAGCGCCAGGGGAACGATCGTCGACTTGCCGGCACCGGGGGGCGCCTGGAGCACCGCCAACCCGCGCCCCGCCAGCGCCGCTCGCACCGCGTCGAGCGACCGGGTGATCGGCAGGTCGGGCAGCATCAGGACGGCGCCCGGCTCTGCCGCGGCGGCCGGTCCGCCCGGGTCGCCGGCTCGGCGGCGGGCTGCTCGTGGGTGCCCGCCGGACGCGGCCGGATCGTGCCGACCGGGCTGCCGCACATCCCGGCGGCCGGCGCGTCGCCGGCCCCCTGCCGCATGCGGGTCAGCACGTCGAGACGCCCGAGGTGCTGGTGGCCGCGTGCCGGGCGAGACCGCCCGGCGCGCGGCCGGTGGGCGCCGGGAGCGGCGCGCGGTCATTGTCCGGCGTGGCCGGCAGGAAGACCGTTACGTCATCCACAGGGATGCCAAGCTAGTGCCACGTCCGTGAACGTTCGCCCTGTCCACGGCGGATCTGGCCGGCGTGGCAGGGCGCAAACGTTTGCGGACGGGGCACTAGAGCGCCAGCCTGCCCGGCGACGAGGTCGGCTCGGCGGCCGTGCCGGGCGCCGTGGGCGGCGTCCTCGGTGTGCCCGGCCCGCCGGTGGGCGTGGCCCCGGCCGGAGGGCGGCCTGACCCACATCCGGCGGCGACCGGGAATACCACGGCCGGCCGGCGGGTTCACCCCCGTCGACCGGCCGTGGGCCGTCGTCACCGAGGTCCTCCCCCTCCGTCGGTGGCGGCGGCCCGTGCCATGTCCGGCCGCGGTCGCAGCACCAGCGCCCCGCTCCACACGACCAGGCCGGCGGCGGCCAGCGCGAGCCCGAGCGCCCCGGCGGTGACCGCCCGGTCGAGCGCCGCGGGCGCCTCGGTGGGCAGCACCGGCTTCCACAGCACGGGCGCCCGCAGCACCGCCCAGCCGATCGTGGCGGCGGCCGAGGCGAGCAGCGCGACGGGGCCGGGCATCCGGTCCCGCAGCACCAGGGCGGCGATGGCGGCACCGACGCCGACGGCGGGGACCACCACGAGCAGCGGGTCGGCGCCTGCGCCGGCGGGCGCCGCCGCGTGCTGCGCCCCGCCGATGGCGGCGGCGCCTGCCGCCGCGACCAGGCTCGCCACCCCGGCCGCGCGCACCGGGCGGCGGCGGCCGGCCACGAGCGTGACGGCAGCGGCCGCCAGGCCGGTGGCCAGCCACGGCAGCGGGCTGACGCCCGCGACCCGCGTCAGTGTGCCCCGCACCCGGGCGGCGGTGCCGTCGACCGAGAGCTCGACGGTCCAGTCGAGCACGACGTCGCCGGGCCCGGTGCCGGGCGGCGGCTGGTTGCCCATCCAGTGGATGCGGTGGTCGTGCCACGCGTACGCGCCGTCGCCCGCCACCTCCTCCCACTCGGGCTCGGCGGCGTTGTCGGCGTCCGGCGGCAGGTCGGTGGTGCCCTGCCGATCGTCGTTCAGGTAGGTGGCCTCGGAGTGGACGTTGCGCTCGACGGTCCCGTCCTCCCGGTAGCGCAGGTAGGGCTCGTCGCCGTAGCCGTACACGACGACCTCGTGCCTCTCGTCGA
>DASSGC010000451.1:0-11714 GCA_035693765.1 Acidimicrobiales bacterium | reverse complement strand
CTCGCACAGCTCGGTGACGAGCCCGACCCGCAGCCCCGCGACCCCCTCGCCCAGCGCGCCGCTGACCGCGGGCACGGCCTCGGGGATGGAGGTGGCGTCGAGCGGATCGTGACCGGCGATGACCTCGTAGAGCGCGGCGGCGTCGGCCACGGTCCGGGCGAAGGGCCCGATCTGGTCGAGCGAGCTGGCGAACGCCACCAGGCCGTAGCGGGACACGGCCCCGTAGGTCGGCTTCACGCCCACCACCCCGCACAGCGCGGCCGGCTGGCGGATCGACCCCCCCGTGTCGGACCCGAGCGCCAGCGGCGCGAACCCGGCGGCCACGGCCGCGGCCGAGCCGCCCGACGACCCGCCCGGCACCCGGCTGGTGTCGTGCGGGTTGCGGGTGGGGCCGAAGGCCGAGTTCTCGGTCGAGCTGCCCATGGCGAACTCGTCGAGGTTGGTCTTGCCCACCACGACGGCGCCCGCGCCGGCCAGCCTGGTGACCACGGTGGCGGAGTACGGGGGCCGCCACCCCTCCAGGATGCGCGACGAGCAGGTGGTCGGCACCCCCGTGGTGGCGAGGTTGTCCTTCAGCGCGATCGGCACGCCGGCGAGCGGCCCCGGGTCCTCGCCGGCAGCGACGCGCCGGTCGAGCGCCAGGGCCGCCTGGCGGGCCTGGTCGGCCGTGACCAGGTTGAACGCATGGATCTCGCCGTCCCGGGCGGCGATGGCGGTGAGGTGCTCCTCGACGACCTCCACCGCGCTGCGGGTGCCGGAGCGGACGGCGGCGGCGATGCCGAGGGCGGTGTCGCCGTGCGGCGGCAGGGGCGCGCTCACGGCGCCTCCCCGAGCACGGGCGGGACGCGGAACCGCCCGTCCTCCACCGCCGGCGCCCCCTCCAGGGCGGCGTCGCGGGCGAGGCAGGGGCGCACCTCGTCGGGCCGGAGGACGTTCTGCAGCGGGTAGGGGTGCGAGGTGGGGGGCACGTCGCCCACGTCGAGGGCCTCGACGTCGCGGGCGTGGTCGAGCACCTTGGCGAGCTGGTCGGTGAACGTGTCCAGCTCGCCCTCGGTGAGCTGGAGCCGCGCCAGCCGGGCCACGTGCGCGACGTCGTCGCGGGTGATCTGCGCCATAGGCGGACAATGCTACGCCGGACCGCCCGCCGCCCCCGCCGGCGTTCCGCCGGGCACGGGCGATCGGCGACCATGGCGGGAACGTCGGGCGCCGCTCGTGCGTCCCCCTCACGATGGCTGCCGTCCCGCTCGACTCACCACCCGCCGTGCCCCGGTGGGACGACGCCCTGGTGCAGCTCTACGAGCAGCACTACGACCACCTCGTCCGGCTCGCCTACCTGGTGTCGGGCCAGGCGCACCACGCCGAGGAGGTGGTCCAGGAGGCGTTCGTGAAGGCCCACCGCTCGTGGGCCGGGGTGCGGGAGCCGCTCCCCTACCTGCGCACCGCCGTGGTGAACGGCTGCCGGTCGGTCGGGCGCCGGCTGGCCCTCGAGCGCGACCGCCTTCCCCGGGCGCCGGAGCCCGTCGTGCTCCAGGCCGACGAGCTGTGGGACGCGCTCGGCACCCTCAACGACCGCCAGCGGGCGGCCGTCGTCCTGCGCTTCTACTGCGACCTGCCCGACGCCGACATCGCGGCCGTCCTCGGCTGCCGCGAGGCCACGGTCCGCACGTCCGTCCACCGCGCCCTCGCCCGGCTGCGCAAGGAGATCGCACGATGACCCTCCCCACCGCCTCGACCGAACGCGACGATCCCGCCTTCGAGTCCGACGTCCGCACCATGCTCGCCCGCCGGGCCGGCGACGTCTCCCCCTCGCCGGCGACCGAGCGCCCGCCCGCGGCGCTGACCCTCGGGCACCCCCCGGCACCGCCGATCCCGCTGGCCCCGCGACGGCTCGGCCGGGCGCGACGGGCCCGCGTGCCGGCGCTGGCGGCGGCCGCGGCGGCCGTCGTGGTCGTGGGCGCGCTGGCCACGGGCGGGAACCGGGCCGGCCGCGACCGCACGGCGACCGGCGGGCCTGCGGGCACGCCGGCGGGCCACGACCCTGCCCTGCCCACGACCTATCTCACGGGGAGCTACGCGGGGTCGGAGCGGTTCGGGTTCACGACCGGCCGGTGCCCGGACCTCGACCACACGTTCGACGCGACGTTCACCCTGTCCGGGGGCGCCACATGGGCGTACCACGCCGACTACTGCGGCGAGCTCGACGGGGACGAGTGGCGCGGCGAGGGGACCTTCACCTTCACCACGCCGCCGGGCGACACGCTGACCGGCTGGTTCACCGACTCGGCCACGCTGCCCAGCGAGGGCGAGCCCTACGACCTGGTGATCACCGGGGGCACCGGTGCCTATGCCCGGGCCCTCGGCACCTGCCACCTCGACAACCAGCTGGTGTCGACCGGGCTGGGCGCCCAGGACCAGTCCGGCGACTTCTCCTGCCGCGTCGCCGTGCCCGCCCCGGTCACGCCGTGAGCTTGCGGGCGAAGGCGACCGCCTGCTCGTTGATGAGGTCCTTGTCGTAGTCGAGGGTGGCGACGTGGTAGCTGCGCTCGAGGGTGATCCGCTCGACCGGGCCGGACACGGCCTCGGCCAGCAGGTCGCTGTCGCCGGGGTCGATCACGTGGTCCTGGGTGCTGGTCATGATCAACACCGGGCAGGTGATCCTGCCCAGGTCGCCCCGGACCTCGGACGCCGCGGCGGCCAAGCTGAGCAGGGGGCGCAGCGGCGTCGACTCGTAGGCCTTCTCGCGACCGGCGGGGTCGGCGACGTCACCCCCGATGGCGGGGATGTGGTCGGTGCCGCCGTCGAGCAGGTCCTGCACGGCGGTGACCACCTCCGGGGCGACGGTGACCGCGGGGTTGACGCTGACGAGGCCGGCGATCTCCGGGTGGCGGGTCGCCAGCCAGGCGGCGAGCGATGCGCCCATCGACAGCCCGGCCACCACCACCCGCTCGCACCGGGCGGCCAGCGAGGTGTAGGCGGCCTCGGCGGCGCCCGACCAGTCGGGCCAGCCGGTGTCGACCATGTCCTCGACCGACGTGCCGTGGCCCGGCAGCAGCGGCAGCTCGACCGCGAACCCCGCGGCGGCGAACGCCGCGGCCAGGCCACGGAGGCCCTGGGGGTTGCCGGTGAAGCCGTGGAGGACGAGCACCCCGTGGGGGCCGCCGTCGGCCGACCACGGCTCGCAGCCGGGGATGATGTCCTTGCCGTCGGGCGTCTGCACGGGGGTACCTCCTGGGTCCGGTCGCCGGGCGGCGGTTCCGCCGGGTCGAGCGTACCGCCGCTAATTGACCCATCGGTCAAGCCTCGTCACACTGTCGGGACCGAACGCCCTCCGTCGCCGCCGGGCGGCGGGCGCCGTCGATGGATGCATGAACGACCACCACGTCACCTCGCAGCGCCAGCTCACCTCGCAGGGCGCCGAGCGCAAGCAGCAACTGCTGGACGCCGCCGCCCGCCTCTTCGCCGAGCAGGGCTACGCCGCCACGCGGGTGGTCGACATCGTCGAGGCCGCCGGCGTGGCCAAGGGCCTCTTCTACTGGTACTTCGACAACAAGGAAGCGCTCTTCCGCGAGCTGGCGGCCGAGATCCACCGCCGGCTGCGGCGCACCCAGGCCCAGGCGATCGACGCCGGGGCCCCGGCGCTGGTCCGCATCCTGCAGGGGACGGTCGCCAGCATGCGCTTCATGGCCGAGAACGCCCCCTTCTTCTCGCTGCTCCAGGTCGAGGGGCGCAACGTGTCGGACATGGTGCGCCAGGGTGCCGAGCAGCACCTGCACGACGTGACCGTGCTCATCGTCGAGGGCCAGAAGGACGGCACCGTCACCGACGTCGACCCGGCCGACCTGCTGGCCATGGCCGCGGTCGGCGCCGTCGGCCAGTTCAGCCACCTCCACCGGACCGGCCGCGTCGACCTGTCGCTGGACGAGCTGTCGGGGTACGTGGCCCGCCTGGTGGCCCGCATGCTGACCGCCGACGAGGCGACGGCCCGGGCGTCGCTGGCGGCCCTGCGGGGCCGGGGCACCGCCACCGCGGTCTCCTGACGCGCGGATTGTGCCGGCGGGCCGACTGCGCCGCTAGCCTCGTCCGGTCATCCGCTCCATGAGGTGCTCCGTTCCATGACCCGCCGTACCCGTCTCCTCGCGCTCGTCGCCGTCCCCGCCCTGGCCCTCGCCGCGTGCACCAGCAACGACGCCAAGCGCAGCGACGTCGTCGACGCGATGTCGGACGCCGGCCTCACCGATGACCAGGCGGCGTGCGTGGGCGACGGGTTCGAGGCCGCGTTCGGCGACGACCAGGAGCTGTTCAACGACGTGGCCGCGGCTGCGGACACGGACGAGTTCCCGGAGGGCACCGAAGACCAGGTGCGGGAGATCATCGACGGATGCGTGAACGGCGAGGGCGACGGCGGCACGGAGACCACCGGGGCGACCGACGGCACCGAGACCACCGAGACCACCGCCACGACCGCGGGCTGACCACCCCGTCGACAGGGCCCTGACCGCCGGTCAGGACACTTGCACCTGCGCTGCAAGAATCGCGCTACGATGCGGAGCCTTGCCAGCAAGCGAGGGGAGACACCCGTGGCATACAAGTTCCTGTCCGATGAGTGGGTCGAGGCGGCGAAGAAGATCCGCGAGGACGCCGAATCACCCGCTGCTGCGCCCGCGCCGGTGAAGATGAACCTCGTCATCACCGATGTCCCCTTCGGCGACGGCACCGTCGAGGCCCACATGGACACGACCAGTGGCGAGCTCGAGCTCGACACCGGTCACGTCGATGCCGCGGACGTCACGGCCACGCTCGACTACGACACGGCCAAGGCGATGATGGTCGACGCCAACCCGCAGGCAGCGATGCAGGCCTTCATGGCCGGCAAGATCAAGCTGCAGGGCGACATGACGAAGGCGATGGCCCTGCAGGGCGGCCCGGCCGACCCCGAGATGACGAAGAAGATCCAGGCGATCACCGAGTAGCCGCGCTCGGCCGGCGGACCGGTGCGCGCGACGAAGGGGCGCCCCCGGGGGGCGCCCCTTCGTCGTGCCACCGTATCGTCAGACCGTGTCGTCAGACCGTGTCGCCACACGTGTCGTCTCACGGCGGATAACGGAAGCGTGCCAAGCCGGCTGGGGCGGCAGCCTCATCGCGGCGGCTGGGGAACACCGCGTCCGGCATACCGCCCCAGCGGGCCCGGCACACTCCGTAGTCTAGTCGCTGCTCACAGCTATGTCAGCCTCCCATACGCGCAGGCTGAAGGAAATCCTCGACCTGAGGTCAAGAGCCGGCCGAAGGGGGGAGAGGCCGATATGCCAGGGAGGTCCCTGGCACGGAACCAGCGTCCCCCGAACGGGGGTCCCTGGTCAAGACCCAGATCGAGGAATTTTTCCGACAGTGTAGCGTCGCCGACCGCTTCTACCGACCTCGTCGCATGACGAGATCGACGGTTCCGCCGAGTTCCATCTGGGTGCCGGTCCCGGGCACCGTCAGGAGCACGACCCCGTCATCCGGCCCGAGGACCCGGCCCAGCGTCAGCCCCGCGCCCTCGATCTGGGCCCGGGCCTCGTCGACGCTCATGCCCACGACCGAGGGCACCTGCACCCGGTCGATCGCCACCACCACGACGACGGTCGACCCGACGTCGACCTCCTCGCCCTCCTCCGGGTCGGTGCGCACCACGTCGCCCACCTCCTGGTCGCCGGAGCGACGCTCGCCCCGCGGCTCGACCACGAGACCCAGTCCCTCCAGCTCCTCGACGGCCGCGGCGTAGGTGTCGCCCGCCAGGTCGGGGATCTCGACCTCCTCGTCGCCGTCCGACGCGACCTCCAGCCGGACCGTCGACCCCCGGGGCAGCTCGGCGGCGGGCTCCTCGCCGGCGAACCCGGTCACCGTGCCCTCGTCGGTCTCGTCGTCGGCCACCGGCACGATCTCGGCCACCAGCCCGGCCGCCTCGAGCGCGTCGACGGCGTCGTCCTCGTCCATGCCGACCAGACCGGCGGGCAGCGGCACCAGCGTGGGCCCCAGTGACACCTGGAGCACCAGCGTCTTGTCCTCCCGCAGGCGCGTCCCCGGCAGGGGCCGGGTGGCCAGCACCTCGCCCGGCTCGGAGCCGTCCTCGCGCGTCTCCTCGATCTTGATCGTCCAGCCGAACTCGCGGACGTCCTCCAGCGCCTGCGCCTTCTGGACGCCGATCAGCCGTGCCGGCACCGTGTGGGACGGCACGTTGGCCTGCATGTAGGCCCACCCGCCCACGACGCCGACCACCAGCGCGACCGCCACCACCAGCGCGCCCACCATCAGCCGGCGGGCACTGCGGTCGCCGGGCGTCAGGCCCCGGCCGTCGCCCGGCCAGTGCGGGCCGTGGGCGGCGGCCGCCGGCTCGACCGGCCCGGACGGGCGGGCCGGCGTCGCATGCATCACGTTGGTGGCCGCCGATCCCTGGTCGGCGATGACCTGGGTGGCCGCCGACGGGTCGCCCGCCACCGCCGCCAGGTGCGCGACCGCGGCCTGCCGGGTCGGTCCCAGGAGCGTCGCGTCGCGCTGGTCGGTCGGGGCGTCGTCAGGCGCGAGCGCGCCCGCCAGCGGCAGGGGCTCGGGCCGGCTCAGCTCGGGCGCGACGGCGACCAGCCCGCGGCCCAGCGCGGCCGCGTCGACCCGCTCGGCGGGATCGAGGCGCCCGGCGGTGGCCAGGACCGGGGCCAGCGGGCCGAGGCCGTCGGGCACCTCCAGCGACCGGTCGAGGCGGGCCATCAGCGTGCCGATGGTGGTGTCGGCGGTGAACGGCACCTGCCCCGTGACCGACTCCACCAGCACCAGAGCCAGCGAGTACACGTCGCTGTGCCCGTCGACCGACTCGCCCCTCGCCTGCTCCGGCGACGCGTAGCGGGCGGTGCCCAGCACGGCGCCCGCCGGCTCGGTCCAGCCCGCCTCGGCGACGGCCTTCGCCAGCCCGAAGTCGGCGATGCGCAGGCGGCCGTCGGCACCGAACAGCAGGTTCGCGGGCTTGATGTCGCGGTGGACGAAGCCCTGGCGGTGGGCGTGGTCGAGCGCCCGCGCCGCCTCGAGACCGACCACCAGCGCCTGCGACGGGCTCAACCGGTGGCCGGCGTCGAGCATCCCGCGCAGGCTGCCGCCGCTCAGGTACTCGGTCACCAGGTACGGCGCGTCCTCGCCGTCGCTCCAGTCGTAGACCGCCAGGAGGTGGGGATGGCTGAGGGCCGCGGTGGCCTGTGCCTCCGCCCGGAAGCGGCGCAGGAACGACTCGTCACCGGCGAGGCCGGGGTGCAGCACCTTGACCGCCACCCGCCGCCGGAGCCTCACGTCATCGGCCAGGTAGACCTGCGCCGACGCACCCGAGCCCAGCGGCGAGAGGAGCCGGTACCGCCCACCCAGTACACGACCGACCTGCTCGGTCATGCGGGTCATGGCCACGGCACCAGGCTACTTGCTCGTGACCGCGCCGCCGGGGCGCGGCGACGGGCTACAGGTCGGCGCGGGCCACGTGCCAGGATGGCGACTCGTGGCGGCCAAGACCTCGCCCTACAGCACGCGCTTCAAGCTCGGTGCCGCAGCGGTCGTCGCCGTGGCGGTCGCGCTGTTCGTCGGCGCCTTCCTGACGCTCGGCGACAGCGAGGACCCCGTGCTGGAGACCAGCGGCGACGCCGCCGTCGTCGAGGCGCTCCTGCCGGCGCGGGGCGACCAGGTCCCGCAGCAGTCGACCGTCGGCATCGACCTGGTCCCCGACTGGTCGGGCACGCTCGTCGTCGGCGGCACCGAGATCCCCGCCGACGAGCTGCAGGTCACCCCCGAGCTCGGCCTCATCCAGTTCACGCCGGGCGAGGGCAGGGCGGTGGAGGGCTTCGACGCCGGGCAGAACTGCGTGTCGGCCGTCATCTGGCCCATCGCCGACGGCCGGGGCGTCGACGACCGCACCGTCAACTGGTGCTTCACCGTCGTCTAGCACCCCGCCACCGGCGATCACGCTCCGGGCAGGTCGCCCGTCTCCAGCAACCGGGCGAACGCCGCCTCGTCGATCACGGGCACGCCCAGCTCCTCGGCCTTGGTCACCTTCGCGGCCCCCGGGCCCTCGCCCACCACCACCGCCGTCGTCTTCGTCGACACGCTGCCCGGTGACTTGCCGCCCCGCTCCTTGATGGCCGCCGCGGCCTCGTCCCGGGACCAGCCCTCGAGCGTGCCGGTCACGACGATGCTCATGCCGGCGAGCACCTTGGGCCGGCTGTCGCCGCCGGACGGCCCCTCGACGTTCAGCCCCGCGGCCCGCAGCCGCGCCAGGAGGGCCTGGTTGGCCGGGTCGGCGAACCAGGTGTGCAGCGACTCGGCGATGACCGTGCCCACCCCGTCGGCCGCGGCCAGCGCCTCGACCGAGGCGCCCATGATGCGGTCGAGGTCGCCGAACGCCGCCACCAGCGCCTCGGCGCCCGCCGGCCCCAGGTGGCGGATGTTCAGCCCCACCAGCAGCCGGGCCAGCGGCCGGGACTTCGACGCCTCGATCGAGGCCCGCAGGTTGGCCGCCGACACGGCACCCATCCGCTCCAGACCCTCGACGCGCGCCCAGTCGAGGTCGTACAGGTCGGCGACGCTGGCCACCATGCCCGCGTCGATGAGCTGGGCGATGCGCTTGGCCCCCAGCGCGTCGACGTCGAGCGCCCCGCGGCTGGCGAAGTGCTCGATCGCCCCCTGGCGCTGGACGGGGCACTCCGGGTGGATGCAGCGGTGCTCCGCCTCGCCCTCGGGGCGCACCAACGTCGACCGCAGCGGGCACGGGCACTCGGTCGGGAACGCCCACGGCTGCGAGTCCGGCGGCCGGTCCGCCAGCACGGCGCCCAGCACCTCGGGGATCACGTCGCCCGCCCGGCGGACGATGACCCGGTCACCGGGGCGGACGTCCTTGGCGGCCACCTGGTCCTCGTTGTGCAGGGTGGCCTGCCCCACCGTCACGCCGCCCACGAACACCGGCTCCAGCACCGCGTAGGGCGTGGCCCGGCCGGTGCGGCCGATCGAGACCATGATGTCGTTCAGGCGGGTGGTGCGCTCCTCCGGCGGGAACTTGTAGGCCAGCGCCCACCGCGGCGCCTTGGAGGTCGAGCCGAGCAGCTCGCGGCGGGCCAGGTCGTCGACCTTCACCACCGCGCCGTCGATCTCGTAGTCGAGGTCGTGGCGGTGCTGTTGCCAGTGGAGGCCGTAGGCGAGCACCTCGTCGGGCCCGCTCACCCGCCGGATCTCGGGGTTCACCGGGAAGCCCAGCGACCGGAGCCAGTCGAGCGTCTCGTGGTGGCTGGTGAACGCCGGGCCACCGTCGACCTCGCCGAGCTGGTAGGCCCACAGGGCCAGCTCGCGCTCGGCCGTGATGCGGGGGTCCTTCTGGCGGAGGGCGCCGGCCGCCGAGTTGCGGGGGTTCACGAACGGCCGCAGCCCGGCGGCGAGCTGGCGCTCGTTGAGGGCGGCGAACGCCGACAGCTCCATGTAGACCTCGCCCCGCACCTCCAGCACCGCGGGCGCGTCCGGGCCGAGGGACCGGGGGATCTGCCCGATGGTGCGGACGTTCTCGGTGACGTCCTCGCCGGTGCGCCCGTCGCCGCGGGTGGCCGCCCGGACGAGGCGCCCGCCCTCGTAGCGCACCGAGATGGCGAGCCCGTCGATCTTCAGCTCGCAGACGTAGCCCACCTCGTCGCCCGCCTCGTCGTCGGAGGCCGCCGGCGCGCCGGCCAGCCGCCGGTGCAGCCGCTCGATCCACGCCCGCAGCTCGTCCTCGCCGAAGGCGTTGTCGAGGCTCATCATCGGCACCCGGTGCACGACCGGCGCGAACAGCGTGATGGCCGGCGCGCCGCCCACCCGCCGGGTCGGCGAGTCGGGCGTGATGAGCTCGGGGAACTCCTCCTCGATGGCCCGCAGCTCGCGGACCAGCTCGTCGAACTCGGCGTCGCTGATGATCGGCTCGTCGAGCTCGTGGTAGCGGCGGTTGTGCTCGGTGATCTCGGTGCGGAGCTGCGCCGCCCGCTGCTCGATCTGCTGGTCGGCCATCCCCCGGACTGTACCGAGGGGGTCGGACGGTGGGCGTCCGGGTCAGGCCCCCAGGGTCAGGCCCAGCTCGACGGCCCGGGCCTCGACCCGGCGGGCCAGGTGGCCCGTGAGGTCGAGCACGTGCGCCGCCTGGATCACGTCGAGGCCGACGAGGCCGCACGCCGGGGTGATGAGCGCCTGCTCGACCAGCGTGTCGGCCGCGCAGCCCCCCTCGACCAGCGCGTCCCACTCGGCCACCAGGCGCCGCCACAGGATCTCCGCCGTGTCGCCCAGGGGCCGGTCGGTCGGGACCGCACCCCACGCGAGCCAGCCGCCCCGCTCCAGGAAGTCGGCGAAGGCGCCGGGATGGTCGGACGCTCCCGCCTCGACCGGCAGCGACAGCATCTGGGGACCGGCCTGCAGCACCACCGGCCAGTCGGCCCGGCCGCAGCAGTGCAGCCCGGCGATGGCCTCGTCCTCGATCGACGCGAGCGCCCCCGACACGAGGTCGAGCGTGTCGTCGACGCCGAGCGGGAAGCCCGGCTCGAGCGCGGCCGTCAGCCCCGGCTCGTCGAGGAACAGCAGCGTCGTGGCGCCGGGCGCCGCCCGCCGGGCGGCGCCGAGCACCTCGCGGATGCGGCTGCCGACCGCCTTGGCCGCCACCGCGAAGGCCCGGTCGGCCCGCACGCCCACGGCGTGGAGGGCCAGGCCCAGGGTCACCGGGCCGGTGATCTGGATCTTGTACGGCGCCACCCGGCCGTCGATGGCGGCCAGGAAGGCGCGCAGGCCGACGAACGGCTCGTCGTCGACGGCCGTACCCAGCGGCAGGTCGGGGTCGACCGCCGCCTCGTCGACCAGCAGCGAGCCGTCGGGCAGCACCAGCACGCCGGGGATGCCCCACGCCGCCTGCGGGATCATGCCCTCGACCGCCGAGCGCCGGGGCAGCGAGGGCGCGGCGGGCAGCCGCGGCTGGGTGGCGAGCACGAAGTCGATCGCACCGGCCACGTCGTCGTGCGGCAGGCTGCCGACCGCCGACGCGAGACCGATCGGGAGGAGCACCTCCCTCATGGTTCCGCCACCCGCGGTTCCACGCTGTTGGACAAAAGGAGCCCCCACTCGGCCGTTCCTCCACTTGAAATAGCCATCGGGCGGGCTCATCGGCAAATCTCGGCACCCGTGGAACCCGCCCCCGCCCCCCGCGGCGCCTCCCCCGCCGGTGCCGGCGCCGGCGCCGGATGGCGCGCCTGGGCGGCGTCGGGCGCCCGTTCCGCATGGCCCGTGCGGGCCGCGTGGGCGCTGCTCCCCCTGCTGGTGGGGCCGGCGATCGGGGGTGCGCTCGACGGCGCCAGCCGACCCGTGCAGGCGGTCGCCAGCATCGGCCTGTGGGTCGGGTGGGCCGGCGTGCTGGTGGCGGCGCTCGTGCCCTCGACCGCGAGCCTGACGGTGCTGCGGGTGGCGGCCCCGGCGGCGGCGGCCGCGGCCGGCGCCGCGCTCGTGTCGGGCGGCGCGGGGACGGCCGCCGGCGTGGTCGGGCTGGCGGGCGCCCTGGCCGTGGTGCTGGTGGCCCTGTCGGCCCCGACGGCCGAGATCTTCGTCGACGGCTCGTCGTACGGCGACGAGCGGCGGATGCCGCTGCGGACGCCGGCGCCGCTGCTGGCGGGACCGGTCGAGCTCGCCTGGCTGGCCGTGGTGGCGGGCCTGGC
>DASSGC010000450.1:0-21266 GCA_035693765.1 Acidimicrobiales bacterium | reverse complement strand
CCGGGCCCAGCCTGGAGCGGCTGCTCGGCACCCGCGCCCACATCAGCGCCGCCGACACGTCCGGCTCCAACGTCACCGACGCCCGCCTCACCGACGCCCGCCTCACCGACGCCCGCCTCACCGACGCCCGCCTCACCGACGCCGCCGCCGGCACCAGCCGCGACCCCGGCATCGACACCCGCGTTGCCTGCATTGCCTGCATTGCCTGCATTGCCTGCATTGCCCGAGTTGCCCGGGTTGCCCTCGGCGGCGCCGGTCTGACGCCGTGTCACCCGGTCGCGCCAGAGGTGCTCGACGTGGGCCGCGAGCGCGGCGCGGAGGACGGCTGCGTCATCGGGATCGAGCAGCGCTGTGACACGTACGAGACCGTCGGGTTCGTCGAACAGCCAGATTCCCCGCCGGCGACGACTCGGATCCGGCTCACCGCCTGGTCCCGGCCGGTCGTCGCTGGCGCGGCGGTAGGCAGACGCCACCCGACGGAGCTGGCCCACCGACATCTCCCGCGCCACGGCCAGCCAGCGCGCCTCGGTGGCGGGGTCGACGACGCGGACGATCACGCCGAGCTTGTCCCAGCCCAGTTCGCCGGCGCGGGCGGCGGCCGCGATCGCAGGCAGCCCGGCGAGCCGGCGTCCGGCGGCGGCCTGAGCCGACGCCACGCGGGCGTCGATGCCAAGCTCGATGGCGGCCCAGTGGCCGATCGACCGCAGCCCTACGCCTTGCCAGCCCCCCGATGCGTCGAGCTCGCCCAGCAGCATGACCATCTCGGCGGTGGCCGCGTGGATGTGGCCGGCGAGCTCGCCCAACCGGGCCTTCACCTCGTCGTCGCGTGTCCGCACCACCGACAGCCGGCGACCGTCCTGGCGCGGCGTGCCGGAGACGCCCCCCGTCGGTGCGGCATCGACCGGTCCGTCTCCCACCGGCGCGCTCCCTGACGATGTCTCCCGGTGTTCCTCAGGATGTTCGACAGCCTGTGCCATGCCGTGATACTATACGAACATGTGTTCCTGTCACAACATGGTTCTCATCACCTCCGAGCTTCTCTCAGCCCTCCCCGATGACACCCAGGTCCGGGGCACCCCGTTCGAGGTACCGCCCCCAGCCCGGCTCACCACAGAACCCGTCCCCCCGAGCCACCACCCTCCCCCGCGACAGCACCAGCGTCGGCCAGCCCTGGGCCACCCGCCCCTCGTAGGGCGAGTGATCGACCCGCATGTGCAGGTCGGCGGCCGAGAGCGACTGGGCCCGATCGGGATCCCAGACCACGAGGTCGGCGTCCGACCCGACCCGCAGGCATCCCTTCCGGGGGAACAGCCCGAAGGTCCGGGCCGGCGCCTCAGCACACAGGCGCACCCAGTCCGCCACGGTGATCCGGCCCGCCCGGACCCCCTGCCACACCAGGGTGAGCCGCGTCTCGACCCCCGGAAGGCCCCCCGGGATCTCGGTGAAGTCGGCGAAACCCTCTGCCCGGCCTGCCGTGCCGCGCCCGCGGTCGCCCACGGTGAACGGGCAGTGGTCGGTGGCGACGGTCTGCACCCAGCCCCTCGCCAGGCCCTCCCACAGCTCCTCGCGGTGCCAGGGATCGCGGAGAGGCGGCGTGCAGACGTAGTTCTCGCCGCCCGGCCCCTCCAGCACCGTGGCATCGAGGGTGAGGTACTGGGGACAGGTCTCGGCGTGCAGTGCGACGCCCCGCTCCTGGGCCGCGCGCACCTCGGCCAGTCCCGGAGCGGACGACAGGTGTACGACGTACACCGGCGCGCCCGCCACCTCGGCCAGCCGCCCGACCCGGTGGACTGCCTCGGCCTCGAGCGCCGCCGGGCGGGTGTTGCGGTGCTCGACCACCGATGTCCGTCCCTCGGCGAGCGCCCGTCGGCGCAACGCCTCGATCGCGCCGCCGTTCTCGCAGTGGACCGTCACCAGTCCACCGTGGCGCGCGCACGCCGTCAGGACGTCGAACACCACGTCGTCGTCGACCTGGAGCACCTGGGGATAGGCGAGGTAGAGCTTGAAGCTCGTCACGCCACGCTCGACGCAGTCGGCCACCACCGACTCGGGCACCGCCTCGGTGAACGTCATGTGGAGGCCCACGTCGACGGCTGCCGGTTCGGCCCAGCGCTGCCACCGCCCCAAGGACGCAAGCGGATCGTCGCCGCGGTAGGCGGTCACGTAGTCGATCACCGTCGTCGTGCCCCCGACCGCGGCTGCCGCCGTGCCGGAGGCGAAGTCGTCCGCCGACGTCACGGCCCCCACCGGGAGCTGCATGTGCGTGTGCGCGTCGACGCCGCCGGGGACCACCAGCAGACCCGACACATCCTCCACCGGCGGATCGGTGGCGGCGACGGCGGGGTCGGATGCCAGGTCCGGGCCCACTGCCGCGATGCGGCCATCGGTGCCGACCAGCACGTCGGCTACCCGCTCCCCGTCGACGTCGATCACGGTCCCGCCATGAAGCAGCAGCACCTGGCCAGGCAAGCACACCCGACCATCGGCGACGAGTCCGCCACGACACCGAAGCAATGCTTCACGGACCGGTAACATGCGGGAATTCAACAATGCGTTGAGGTCGACCAACCTCGACGGCCGTGACCGTGCACGCTCCCGACCGACTCGACGAAGCGCTCGTCGTCCTGGACGACGATCCGGCGACGACCGTCCTGGCAGGGGGCACCGACCTCATGGTTGACCTCAACTACGGCCGTAGACGGCCCGACGACGTGCTGTCGCTGCGTCGCATCGCGGAGCTGCGGAGCTGGCGGGTCGAACCGCACGGGTCCGGCGACACCGTCGTGCTCGGCGCCACCACCACCTACACCGACCTGCTCGGCCCCGACCTGTCGGCCCTGCTCCCGGCGCTCGCCCAGGCGGCCCGTACGGTGGGCAGCCCCCAGATCCGCAACACCGGCACCATCGGCGGCAACCTGGCGACCGGCTCGCCCGCCGGGGACACGTTGCCGGTGCTGGTAGCGCTGGGTGCGACCGTCGAGCTCACCTCCGTCGGTGGCACCCGGACCCTCGCCGTGTCCGACTTCCTCCTCGGGCCCAAGCAGACGGCCCTGCGGCCGGGCGAGCTGCTCACGCTCGTCCGCGTGCCGGTGACGACCGGTCCCCGCGAGTTCCTCAAGATCGGGGTGCGCAACGCGATGGTCATCGCCGTGGCCAGCTGCGCGCTGGTGGTCGACCGCCAACGGCGCTCGTTGAGCTGCGCGCTCGGCGCCGTCGGTCCCGTGCCGATCCGCGACCACGACGCCGAGATGTGGGCCACGACCCGGCTCGACTGGGACGGCAGCGCCCCGCCGCACCCCTCGGTGGTGGAGGGCTTCGGCCGGCGCATGGCCGCCGCCTCCCGGCCGATCGACGATCACCGCGCCACCGCCGACTACCGGCGTCAGGCCGTCGACGTGATGGCACGGCGGGCGCTCGAACGCGCATGGCGGTCGGTCGCGTGAGCCCCGTGACCTGGACCGGCAACGGCGCCGAGTCCACGGCCTACGACCTGACCGTCAACGGGGTCGTCCGCCGGGTCGAGGGTGCGCACGCCCATGACAGCCTGCTCCACGTCCTGCGCGACCGGCTGGGGCTGCCCGGCGCCAAGAACGCCTGCGAGCAGGGCGAGTGTGGCTCGTGCTCGGTGCTGGTCGACGGCGTGCTGGTCTGCGCCTGCCTGGAGCTGGCGGAGGCGGCCGCCGGCTGTGCCATCACGACCGTCGAGGGGCTGACCCCGCCCGGGGCCGAACCCGGCGACGCAGCGCTGGCCGGCGAGGTGCTCACCGACGTGCAGCGGGCGATGGTCGAGGCCGGGGGCGTGCAGTGCGGCTTCTGCACGCCGGGCTTCGTGGTCGCGATCCACGACCTGCTGGCCCGTGAGCCGCAACCCGGGCCCCTCGACGTGCGGGAGGCGCTCGCGGGCAACCTGTGCCGGTGCACCGGCTACGGCCGGATCCTGGCCGCCGTCGAGCAGGTCGTCGCCGTGCGGTCGGCCGCCACGGGCGCCGAGCGCACGCTCGGCGCCGCGTCGGAGGGACCGCCGCGGGAGGGGACGCCGTGACCGATCTCGACTCACCTCCCGTCCGGAGCGGACCGGCCAGCGGCGGTGTCGGCGACAGCCCGGTCCGCCCGGACGGCACGCCCAAGGTGCAGGGGCGGTTCGCCTTCTCGTCGGACCTGGAGGCCGAAGGGATGCTGTGGGGTCGCACCCTGCGGTCGCCCCACCCCCACGCCCGCGTCGTGGACATCGACGTCGGTCCGGCCCTGGCCATGGCCGGCGTGTCGTGCGTGGTCACCGCCGACGACGTGCCGGGGTCGGCGACCTACGGCCTCATCTCGGCCGACCAGCCGGTGTTCGCCCGCGACGTCGTCCGCTTCGTGGGCGAGCCCGTCGCCGCCGTGGCCGCCGACCACCCCGACACCGCGCGGCGGGCGCTCGAGGCCATCTCGGTGACCTACGAGCTGCTGACGCCGCTGGTCGACGCGTCGTCCGCAGCGGCGGCCGAGCCCATCCACCCGGAGGGCAACGTGATCCGCCGCATCACGGTCCAGCACGGCGACCCGGGCGCCCGGGGCGACGTGGTGGTGGAGGGCACCTACGAGGTCGGCATGCAGGACCAGGCCTTCCTCGGGCCCGAGTCGGGACTGGCGGTGCCCGACGGCGACGGCGGCGTCGACCTGTGGGTGGCGACGCAGTGGCTGCACGAGGACCGTGACCAGGTGGCGGCGTGCCTCGCCCTGCCGCCCGAGCAGGTCCGGCTGCACCTCGGTGGGGTCGGCGGCGCGTTCGGGGGCCGGGAGGACGTGAGCATGCAGGTCCACGCCTGCCTGCTGGCCCTGGCCGCCGACCGACCGGTGAAGATGAGCTACCTCCGGGACGAGTCGTTCCTCGGGCACGTCCACCGTCACCCGGCCCGCCTCCGCTACCGCCACCACGCCACCTGGCGGGGCGACCTGGTGAAGGTCGAGGCCGAGGTGGTGCTCGACGGCGGGGCGTACGCGTCGTCGTCGGCCGCGGTCATCGCCAACTCGGCCCGCTTCGCCTGCGGGCCCTACCGGGTGCCCAACGCCGTGGTCGACGCCATGGCGGTGCGCACCAACAACCCGCCGTGCGGCGCCATGCGGGGCTTCGGGGCCGTCCAGGTGTGCTTCGGCCACGAGTCGCAGATGGACCACCTGGCCGCCCGGCTGAGCATCGACCCCGTCGAACTGCGGCTCCGGAACGCGCTCCGCAGCGGCGACGCGCTGCCCACCGGGCAGGTCATCACCGGCGCCGCGCCCGTGGCCGAGTGCATCCGGGCCGCGGTGGCCCACCCCCTGCCGCCGCCGTCGGGCACCGGCCTGCTCGAACGGCCCGGTGGCACCGGCCGCACCGACGACCCGGCCCGCACCCGTCGAGGCGTGGGCGTCGCCGTCGGGTTCAAGAACCTCCTCTACTCCGAGGGCTTCGACGACACCTCGGAGGCGCGGGTGCGGCTCGACGGCGGCGTCGCCACCGTCGCCTGCGCCGTGGCCGAGGTGGGCCAGGGGTTCGTGACCATCGCCGCCCAGATCGCCCGCACCACCCTCGGGTGCGACGCGGTGGTGGTCGAGCCGGCGGACACTGCCGCGATCGGGTCGGCCGGCTCGTCGTCGGCGTCCCGCCAGACCTGGATGTCGGGCGGCGCGGTGCTGCGGGCCTGCCGGCTGGTCGCCGATCAGGTCCGCTCTGCGCTCGCCCGCCGTCTCGGCGTGCCACCCGAGAGCCTGGTGGCGACGGAGGACGGCCGGATCGAGTCGGCCGACGGCTCGACGGCGGTCGGGGGGATGCCGCTCGGCATGCGGGTGGCCGAGGCGGCCGAAGCCGAAGCGTACGAGGCGTCGGCCGTGCACCGTCACCGGCCCACCGCGCCGCTCGACGACCGGGGGCAGGGCGACGCCGACGTGAGCTACGCGTTCGCCGCCCATCGCGCCGTGGTCGACGTCGACCCCGACCTCGGGCTGGTGCGGGTGGTCCAGATCGCCACCGGGCAGGACGTGGGGAGGGCGCTGAACCCCACCCAGGTGCTCGGTCAGATCGAGGGTGGCATCGCCCAGGGGGTCGGCCTGGCGGTGATGGAGGAGATCGTGCTCGACGGCGGCCTCGTGCGGAACCCGAGCTTCACCGACTACCTCATCCCCACGGTGGCCGACGCGCCCGAGGTGCTGGCCACCCTGATCGAGGAGCCGGAGCCTGGTGCGCCCTTCGGGGCCAAGGGCGTGGGCGAGCCGCCGACCATCTCGTCGACGGCGGCGGTGGTGGCGGCCATCCGGTCGGCCACCGGCGTCGACGTGACCCGGGTCCCGGTGCGGCCCTGGGACCTCGTGTAGCCATGCGGATCGACGACGCCTGGAACGACGAGCCGGTGACCGGGCCCGCGCCTGGCCCGGGGCCAGGGCCCGAGCCGGTACCGGAGGCGGGCCCCGACATCGTGCTCGCGCCCGAGCGGGAGGTCCTGCCGTGGTCGCGCTTCGGCAGCGCCACCCGGGAACTGGCCCGGGAGGTCGTGTCGAGCGGCTACCGGCCCGACGTCGTGATCGCCGTGGCCCGAGGTGGCCTGACCGTCGCGGGCGCGCTGGCCTACGCGCTCGGGGTCAAGAACTGCGGGGCGATGAACGTCGAGTTCTACACGGGCGTCGACGAGCGCCTCGACGTGCCGGTGGTGCTGCCGCCGACCCTCGACCTGGTCGACGTCCGCGGGCTGCGGGTGCTCGTGGCGGACGACGTGGCCGACACCGGCCACACCCTTCGCCTCGTGCGTGAGGTGCTGGCCCAGCACGTGGCCGAGGCCCGCACCGCCGTGCTCTACCGCAAGCCGCGGTCGGTGGTGGCGCCCGACTACGCCTGGAGGGAGACCGACCGGTGGATCGTGTTCCCGTGGTCGGCCGAGCCGCCGGTGACGGCATGACCGACCGCGCACCCCAGGTGAAGATCGTCCCCGACCGCCTGGTGGCCGACCTCGAGGCGCTCGCCGCCGTGGGCGACACCGGGGACGGCGGGTGCTGCCGGCTCGCGCTCACCGACGACGACGCCGGGGGCCGGGAGCTCGTGGTCGGGTGGATGCGGGCCTTGGGACTCGACGTGCGGGTCGACCGCATCGGCAACGTGGTCGCCACCCGGGCAGGCGCCGGCGGCGACCTCGCCCCGGTGATGACCGGCAGCCACATCGACACCGTCCGCACCGGCGGGCGCTACGACGGCACGCTCGGCGTGCTGGCCGGGCTCGAGGTGGTCCGGGCGCTGGACGACGCCGGCGCCCGCACCCGGCGCCCCCTCAGCGTCGCGTTCTTCACCGACGAGGAGGGCAGCCGGTTCGCGCCCGACATGCTCGGCAGCCTCGTCTACGTGGGCGGCATGCCGCTCGAGGACGCCCTCGACCTGGTGGCGATCGACGGCGCGGTGCTCGGCGACGAGCTGGCGCGCATCGGCTGGGCCGGCGACGCCGCGGTGCCCGGCCCGGCACCCCACGCCTTCGTCGAGCTCCACATCGAGCAGGGGCCGGTGCTCGAGGAGGAGGGTGTCACCATCGGCGCCGTCACCGGGGTGCAGGGCATCTCGTGGCAGGAGCTCACCTTCACCGGCCAGGCCAACCACGCCGGCACCACGCCCACGCGGTTACGCCGCGACGCCGGCTACGCGGCGGCGGAGGTCGTGACCTACGTACGCCGGCTGGCGCAGGAGCTGGGCGGCCACCAGGTGGGGACCGTGGGCCGGCTCGACCTCCACCCCGACCTGGTCAACGTCGTGCCGTCGGTGGCCCGCATGACGGTCGACCTCCGCAACACCGAGGAGTCGCTGCTGGCCGAGGCCGAGTGGCGCCTGCGGGAGTTCGTCGCCGATCTGGCCGCGGCGGAGGACGTCACCGCCACGTGGCGGAGGCTGGCCCGGTTCGCGCCCGTCGCCTTCGACCCGGACCTGATCGCCCGGGTGGAGCGCACCGCGGCCCGGCGGGGCCACAGCGTCATGCGGCTCCCCTCGGGTGCGGGCCACGACGCCCAGATGCTGGCGCGGGTGTGCCCCTCCGGCATGGTGTTCGTCCCCAGCCGCGCGGGCATCAGCCACAACCCCGTCGAGCTCACCGAGCCCGAGCATCTCGCCGCCGGCACCGAGGTGCTGGCCGACGTCCTGCTGGAGCTGGCGGCATGAGCCGGATCGTCACGGTCGCCGCCGCGCAGCTCGGTCCCATCGCGCGGGACGAGGGGCGGGCCCGGGTGGTCGAGCGGCTGCTCACCCTGCTGCGGACGTCGGCGGACCGGGGGGCCGATCTGGTGGGGTTCCCGGAGCTGGCGCTGACGACCTTCTTCCCCCGCTGGTGGTACGCGGACGGCGACCCGGCGCTCGACGCCTGGTACGAGACCGAGGTCCCGGGCCCCGAGACGAAGCCGCTGTGGGACGAGGCCGCCCGCCTGCGTGTCGGCTTCGTGCTCGGCTTCGCGGAGATGACCCCCGACGGCCACCGGTACAACACGTCGGTGCTGGTCGACCGGGACGGGCACGAGGTGGGCCGGTACCGCAAGATCCACCTGCCCGGTCATGCGGAGCACGAGCCGTGGCGCCGGTTCCAGCACCTGGAGAAGCGCTACTTCGAGCGGGGCGACCTCGGGTTCCCGACCTTCGCCGCGTTCGGCGGGCGGGTGGGCATGCTCATCTGCAATGACCGCCGGTGGCCCGAGGCGTACCGGATGCTGGGCCTGCAGGGCGTCGAGCTGGTGTGCATCGGCTACAACACGCCGGTCCACAACCCTCCTGCCCCCGAGCACGACCGGTTCGGCGACTTCCACAACCACCTCGTGATGCAGGCGGGGGCCTACCAGAACGGCACGTTCGTGGTCGGGGTGGCCAAGGCGGGGTGCGAGGAGGGCGTGGACCAGATCGGGGGGTCGTGCATCATCCACCCGTCGGGGACGATCCTGGCGGTGTGCACCGGGTTGGGCGACGAGGTGGCGGTCGCCGCCTGCGACCTCGACGACACCGTGTCGTACAAGACGACGCTGTTCGACTTCGCCCGCCACCGCCAACCCGATCTCTACGGCCCGCTCGTGGAGCCGGAGCCGTGACCCGCCGAAGCCGTGACCCGCCCGAGCGCGCTCAGCGGGGTGGCCGGCCGACGATGTCCTCGAAGCCGGCCGGGTCGGTGACGCCCTCGGTGACCAGCAGCAACACCGTGGCGTCCGGTGGCACCCGCACGATGCCGCGGTCGTCGTCGAGGAGGGCGGCGAGCCCGGCGAGTGACGCGGCCCCGGTCTCGCCGACGTCGAGGCCGGCGTCGGCCAGCGACCGCACGGCGCGCCGGCACCAGTCGTCGTGCACCGCGACCAGGGCGTCGAACGTCGCGATCACCGTCGGGAGGGCCAGGACCGAGGCGAGACCGCAGTTCAGCCCGGCCATGATCGAGCGGTGGGGCCCCGGCACCTCGACCACGTGGCCCGCCTCCACGGCGGCCGCCACGCAGGCCGCCGAGTCGGGCTCGACGCCGACGAGCAGCGGGCCGTCGTCGGGCTCCCGACCCGCACGGAGGCACGCCCCCGCCGCCGCACCCAGGGCCCCGACCCCGAGCGGGATCACGGCCAGATCGACGCGCAGGGGGTCGGCGACCTCGATGCCGGCGCCCGTGACCTCGATGTCGCCCGCCGGCTCGTCGCCGCCGTTGCCGAGGGCGGAGAGCTGGGCCTCGATCTCGGTGAAGATCGTCGAGTAGCCCTCGATCACCCACCTGGGCACCTCCTCGTAGCCGGGCCACGAGGTGTCGGAGATGACGAGGGTGCGGTCGTCGGCCATGCCGGCCGACATGGAGACGGCGTCGTCGTAGGTGCCGGGGACGACGACGACCTCGGCCCCCTCGCCGGCGATGCCCGCGATGCGGGCGTCCGCGGTGCCCTCCGGCACGAGGATGGTGGCCGACAGCCGCAGCTCCTTGGCCACGTGGGCGACGGCGCGGCCGTGGTTGCCGTCGGTGGCGGCCACCAGCCGCAGCGGGCCCAGGTCGCGGGCGACGGCGGTGGCCAGGTCGTCGAGCGTCGTCCATGCCGGCTCGCGCCCGAGCCGCCCGACGAGCAGCCGGTAGATGGCCCACGAGGCCCCCAGCACCTTGAACGAGGGCAGCCCCAGGCGGCTGGTCTCGTCCTTGACCAGGACCCGGCCCACGCCGTAGGCGGTCGCCAGGGCCGCCATGTCGTGCAGCGGCGTCGGCGCGTAGCCGGGGAACCGCTGGTGGAAGGCCTGCACCGCGGGTCCCGGGCGGGCCGCGGCCGGGAGGGGCGCGACGCCGTGGTTGAGCAGCAGCCGGGAAGGAGGGCGCGGGGGCGGGTACGACACCATGGCCGCTGTTCTACCCGGTGCCCTCCCTACCCGGTGCCCTCCGGCACGAGGGCGAGTGCCTCGACCTCGAGGAGCAGGTCGGGCCGGAACAGCGCGACGACTTGGACCGCCGTGCTCGCCGGCGGGCGGGCGGTGTCGATGTGCGCATCGCGCGCGGCCCGCACGGCGGGGAGGTGGCCCGCGTCGGTGAGGTAGAAGGTGAGCTTCACGACGTCGCCCCAGCCGGCCCCGGCCGCCGTGAGGCAGCGGCCGAGGTTGTGGAACACCTGGTGGGCCTGGGCAGCCGGGTCGCCGGCGCCGACGATCTCGCCGTGCTCGTCGACGGCCACCTGGCCCGACACGACCACGAGGCGGCCGGTCCCGTACACGACGTGGCTGTAGCCGACGCCCGGGGCGAGCCCGTCCGGCTGGGCGAGGTGGGTGAGGTGGGACGGACCGGGGGCGGCGGGCGCAGTCATCGACGCCAGTTCTACCGGCGCCGATCCGCGCCGCGTCGAGAGGCCTGTTCATCGACTCGCAACCGCTGGGGCTTCAACAGACTGTTGATCCGTGCCATGGTGGTGGGTGTGGCGGTGACCTTCACACTGAACGGCGCGACCGTCGAGGTCGGTGAGCACCCCCACCTGCTGGCCGCGCTGCGCGAGGAGCTCGACGTCACCAGCCCCAAGGACGGCTGCTCGCCCACCGGCCAGTGCGGTTGCTGCACCGTGCTGCTCGACGGCAAGCCCACCGTGAGCTGCTCCATCGCCCTCGGCCGGGTGGCCGGCCGGTCGGTCGTCACGCTGGAGGGCCTCGACCCGGCCGAACGCGAGCGCTACGCCGCCGCCTTCGCCGCCACCGGGGCGCTCCAGTGCGGGTTCTGCACGCCGGGCATCGTCATGCGGGCCAAGTACCTGGTCGACCGGGACGGGCCGGCCCTGACCCGCGACAAGGCCGCCCGTCACCTGGGCGGGCACCTGTGCCGCTGCACCGGCTACCACCCGATCCTCGACGCCGTCGACCTGCTGGCCGCCGGCGCGGAGGTGGCCGTCCCGTGGCCCGCGGCGGCGGGGAACGGGGGCACGGCCGCCACCTGGGGCGTCGGCAGCCGCAACGTGCGCTACCAGGCGGGCGAGCTGGCCCTCGGCGACAAGCCCTACGTCGACGACCTGCGGGTGCCCGGCACGCTCCACGCGGCGCCGGTGCTGGCCGCCCACGCCCGGGCCGACGTCGTCGCCATCGACACCGCTGCGGCCGCCGCCGTCCCCGGCGTCGTGCGCGTGCTGACCGCGGCCGACGTGCCCGGCGAGCTGCGCATCGGTCTGATCCATCGCGACTGGCCGGTGTTCGTCCCCGCCGGGGGGCGGACCTCGTACACCGGCGACGTGCTGGCGCTCGTGGTGGCGGGCGACCGGGCGACCGCCCGGCGGGCGGCCGCGCTGGTGGCGGTCGAGTACCGGCCCCTGCCGGCCTTCGCCGACGCCCGCGCCGCGCTCGACTCGGCCGCGCCCGCCGTGTGGCAGGTGGGCGACGGCGCCGAGCCCAACGTCCTGTCGCGGACGGTGTACGCCCGCTGCGACGCCGCCGACCCGGCGGTCGCCGACGTCGACGCGGCGCTGGCGACCAGTGCCCACGTCGTCCACGAGGTGTTCCAGACCCAGCGGGTGGAGCACGCCTTCCTCGAACCGGAGTCGACGCTGGCCGTGCCGCACGACGGCACGCTGGAGGTGTTCTCCGGCGGCCAGGGCGTGTGGGACGACCGCCGCCAGATCGCCGAGGTGCTCGGCATCGCCGAGGAACGGGTGCTCGTGCACCTGGTGGCCAACGGCGGCGCCTTCGGCGGCAAGGAGGACTGCGCCAACCAGGCCCAGACCGCGCTCGCCGCCTGGCTGCTCGGCCGCCCGGTCAAGTGCACGTTCAGCCGGGAGGAGTCGCTGCACGTGCACGCCAAGCGCCACCCCGTGCGGGTCGAGGCGTGGGCGGGGTGCGACGCCGAGGGACGGCTGACGGCGCTGAAGGCCCGCATGGTCGGCGACTCGGGGCCGTACGCGTCGGTCGGCATGAAGGTGCTGGAACGGGCAGCCGGCCACGCCAGCGGCCCCTACGTGTGGCCTGCGATCGACGTCGAGGCGGTGGCCGTGCGGACGAACAACCCGGTGTGCGGCGCCTTCCGGGGCTTCGGCGCCAACCAGGCCCAGTTCGCCACCGAGGGGCTCATCGACCGCCTGGCCGACCTGGCCGGCGTCGACCGCTGGGAGCTGCGGGCCCGCAACGTCCTCACGCCCGGCTGCACCTGGGGCCCGGGGCAGGTCATGGACGACGGCTGCCTGGGCGCCGGCGACTGCCTGGACGCCGTGCGCCCCGCCTACGACGCCGCCCTGGCCGCGGGCAAGGCCGTCGGCCTCGGGCTCGGCCTCAAGAACTCGGGCCTGGGCAACGGGTTCGTCGAGGTGGCCCGGGCGGTCGTCCGCTTCGACGGCGACAGCGGCGGCGGCGTCGAGGTGCGCCACTGCTGGACCGAGATGGGCCAGGGCGTCCACACCGTCGCCCTGCAGGTCGCGGTCCAGGAGCTGGGCGTCGAGCCGGACCGGGTGCGGGTGGTGGTGGACACGTCCAGGGAGCTTGGCGCCGGCCAGACGACAGGTAGCCGGGGCACTCTCATGGGCGCCGGCGCGGTGGCCGCGGCGTGCCGCAACGCGTGCGCCGACGGCTGCCGGCCGGGGGTCGACTACACGGGCGAGTACCGGGTCGACTGGACCCAGGCGCTCGGCTCGGTCGAGCGGCCCACCATCCACTCGACGTTCGGGTACGCGGCCCAGCTCGTGGTCGTCGACCGCGACTCGGGGGCCGTCGAGCGGGTGGTCGCCGCGCACGACGTCGGCCGGGCGGTGAACCCGCTGCTGTGCGAGGGGCAGGTGATCGGCGCGGTCCACATGGGGCTCGGCTACGCCCTGACCGAGGCCTTCCCGACCGACGACCAGGCCCGCCCGACGGCCATGACGCTGCGCCAGCTCGGCATCCTGCGGGCCAAGGACGTGCCGCCCGTCGAGGTGATCCTCGTCGAGCGGCCCCAGCCCCGGTCGCCGTACGGCGTGAAGGGCGTCGGCGAGATCGGCCTGGTGCCGACCGCCGGCGCGGTCGCCTGCGCGCTGCACGACCTCGACGGCGCGTGGCGCACCACGCTGCCGATGCACCACCCCGGCCCATGACCGCCACCACCCCTGGCCTGGTGTGCGCCCACCATCACCTGTACTCGGCCCTGGCCCGGGGCATGCCCCCGCCGCCGGTGACGCCGACCGACTTCACGTCCATCCTGGAGCAGGTGTGGTGGCGGCTCGACCTGGCCCTCGACCTCGAGCTGGTGCGGTGGTCGGCACTGCTGGGGGCGGTCGAGGCGCTGGAGGCGGGCACGACCGCCATCGTCGACCATCACGCCTCGCCCGCCGCCATCGACGGCAGCCTCGACGTGATCGCCGCGGCCTGCGCCGAGGTGGGCGTGCGGGTGGTGTGCGCCTACGAGGTGACCGACCGCCACGGGCCCGCGGGCACCAAGGCGGGGCTGGCCGAGAACGAGCGGTTCCTGCGGGCCGGCGGCCGGGGCCTGGTGGGCGCCCACGCCTGCCTCACGCTGTCGGACGGCACCCTGGCCGCGGTGGCGGGCCTGGCCCGCGACCTGGGCGTCGGCGTGCACGTGCACGTGGGCGAGGACGCGACCGACGTCGCCGCGGCCGACCGGCTGCGCCCCCATGCCACCGACGACTGGCTGCTGGCGCACTGCGTCCATGCCGGCCCGCCGCTGGCCGGCACCGTCGCCCACAACCCGCGGTCGAACATGAACAACGGCGTCGGCTATGCCCGGCCCGCCCGCTGGGCGGCGGCGGGCAACCGGGTGGTGCTGGGCAGCGACGGCATCGGCGCGGCGATGGTCGACGAGTTCGCGCTGGCCTACGCCGCCCAGCGGGCCGACGACGTGACGGCCACGCCCGAGGACGCGTGGGCCTGGCTGACCGCGGGCGCCGACCTGGTGCCCGAGGTGGCGGGCGACGAGGTGACGTGGTCGGCCGACCGGGCCGACCCCTGGTACCTGGCGTTCACGCCCGGCGTGCGGGCCGAGCGGGTGGTGGTGGACGGCGAGGTGGTCGTCGACGGCGGCCGGTGCACCCGGGTCGACGCCGAGCGGATCCGGGCCCGGGCCTGGGAGGAGGCGCAGCGGTTGTGGTCGAAGCTCTAGACGCCGGGGACGCCGGCGCGGACGAGGTGCTGGCCGGCGTGCCGATGGCGCTGTACGTGCAGGACGCCCACCCCATCCGCGAGGCGATGGGGTTCGTGGCCGAGGCCGAGCGGCTGGGTTTCGCGGCGGTGTGGCAGGCGGACAGCCGCCTGGTGCGGGAGGCCACCGTGCCGATGGCGGCCTTCGCCGCGACGACCGAGCGCATCGCGGTGGGGTCGGGGGTGATCGACATCTGGACCCGCAACCCCGCCCGGTTGGCCTCGCTGTTCTCCACGCTCGACGACCTGGCGCCCGGTCGGGTGCTCGCCGGGCTGGGCGCCTGGTGGGACCCGCTGGCGGCGAAGGTCGGCATCGCCCGGGACCGGCCGCTGCGGGCCATGCGCGAGGTGGTCGAGGTGCTGCGGCTGCTGCTCGCCTGCGACGGCCCCGTGTCCTACGACGGCGAGCACGTGCACCTCGACGACGTCGAGCTCGACTACGTGCACCAGGAGCGGCGGGCCAAGCAGGTGCCGCTGTACATCGGGGCGACCGGCATGCGGATGATGGCGCTGGCCGGCGAGATCGCGGACGGGGTCGTGCTGAACTACCTCGTGTCGCCGGCCTACAACGGGCGGGCCATGGCGGCGCTGGCCGAGGGCGCGGCCCGTGCGGGGCGGACCGTCGACGACCTGGACCGGCCCCAGCTCGTGGTGTGCTCGCTCGACGCCGACCGAGCCGTGGCGCTCGACGCCGCCCGCCTGCTGGTGACCCAGTACCTGGGTCAGCAGCCGCACATCATGGCGGCCTCGGGGGTGCCGCCGGAGCTGCTCGACGACATCGGTGAGGTGCTCACCTGGCCGGCCACGCACGACGAGGTGATGGCGGCCAGCAAGCTGGTGCCCGACCACATCGTCCAGATGCTGTGCGCGGCGGGGACGGCGGAGGAGTGCCGGGCCAAGGTGGCCGAGTACGTGGCCGCCGGCTGCACCACGCCGATCCTGTACCCCCTGGGCGACGTGGCCGCCACCCTGCGGGCGTTCGCCCCGGGCTGACCACCGAGCGGGTCGGGGCGTGGGAGCACCGGCTCGCCGGCTCGGCCGCCCGGCGATGCAGCAAGCTGTGCGGCGGTGACCGACCGTCCCGTCCGCCTCGCCGAGGGCTCGCTCGTGGTGCTGGTGGGCCCGCCCGCGTCGGGCAAGTCGACGTGGGCGGCCGAGCACTTCCCGGCCGGCCAGGTGGTGTCGTCGGACGACCTGCGGGCCGTCGTGGGCACCGGGCCGCACGACCAGCGGGCCTCGAAGGACGCGTTCGACGTGCTCGACCTGGTGGTCGAGCGCCGCCTGCGCCGGGGCCTGACCACCGTGGTCGACTCGCTGGGCACCGACGCCAGGCGGCGTCGCCGCTGGCGGGAGGCCGCCGAGCGGGCCGGCGTGCCGTGCGTCGCCGTCGTGTTCGACGTCGACCCGGCGGTGTGCCGGGCCCGCAACCGGGGCCGGGCGCAGCCGGTGCCGGCCAAGGTGCTGTCGTCGATGCTGGCCGCCTGGCCCGGCGTGCGCGACGGGCTGGACGCCGACGGCTTCGCCGCCCTGCACGTGCCCGGCCCGGTCGCCGTCGTGGCCCCCGACCTCGTCACCGCCCCGGCGGCCGCCCGTCGCCAGAAGGAGGACCCGATGCGCCTCGAGTTCGGCCTGCAGATCCCCCGCTTCGCCTTCCCCGGCGGCCCGGCCGAGACCCGGGCCCGGCTGTCGGACATCGCGGCGGCGGCCGAGGACGCCGGGTTCGCCGGCCTGTGGGTGATGGACCACATGCTCCAGATCCCCACCCACGGCCCCCACTGGGAGGACATGCTCGACAGCTGGACCACGCTCGCCTTCCTCGCCGGGCGGACCGAGCGGGTGCGGCTGGGGACGCTGGTCACGGGCATCACCTACCGGAACATCGCCCACCTGGCCAAGATCGTCGCCACCCTCGACGTGCTGTCGGGCGGGCGCGCCAACTGCGGGCTGGGGGCGGCGTGGTTCGAGCGGGAGCACCGGGCCTACGGCTGGCGCTTCCCCCCGCGGGCCGAGCGGTTCGCGGCGCTGGAGGACGCGCTGGAGCTGCTGCCGCTCATGTGGGGCAAGGGCGCGCCGGCCTTCGCGGGCCGCACGATCGAGGTGCCGGAGGCGGTGTGCTACCCGCGGCCGCTGCAGGAGCACGTGCCGATCCTGGTGGGCGGGTCGGGCGAGCGGGTGACGCTGCGGCTGGTGGCCCGCCACGCGGACGCCTGCAACCTGTTCGGCGACCCCGACACGGTGCGCCGCAAGGTCGCGGTGCTGCACCGGCACTGCGCGGCGGTCGACCGCGACCCGGCCGAGGTGACCGTCACCCACCTGTCGACCGCGGACGCGCCGACGGTGGACGACCACGTCGGCCGTTACCGGCTGCTGGCCGAGGCCGGGGTGCAGACCGAGATCGTGAGCCTGCCGGGCCTGGCGGGGCCCGAGCCGGTGGCGGCGTTCGCCGAGGTGATCGCCGCCTTCGCCTGATCCGGCGCCGAAGCCGGCGCCGAAATCGGATGGCGCCGGCGGCGCCCCGTGCCTACGGTCCGGCCCATGACCACGTTCGCCGTGATGGTGCTCCGTGCCCGCCTCCGGTCCGCCCCGATGGGGGTGGCACCGTCTGGCGAGCCGGTGGGCCGAGCGGGTCGTCGCTGACGCCGGGATCCGTCCCGGCGACCTCGTCGTCGACGTCGGTGCCGGTACCGGGTCGCTGACCGCGCCGCTGGTGGCGGCCGGCGCCCGGGTGATCGCCGTGGAGTTGCACCCCGAACGGCTCGCCGTGCTGCGCGAGCGGTTCGCCGGCGACCGGGTGACGGTCGTCCGGGCCGACGCGTCCGACCTGCGGCTACCCCGGCGCCCGTTCCGGGTGGTCGCCAACCCGCCCTTCGGGGTGACCAGCCCGCTGCTGCGCCGCCTGCTGGCGCCCGGCTCGCAGATGGTGGCGGCCGACCTGGTGCTCCAGCGGTCCGCGGCCCTCCGCTGGGCCGACCGGCGCGCGCCCGGGGCCGGTCGCTGGGCCCGCCACCACGCGGTCGGGCTCGGCCGCCCCATCCCCCGGCGGGCGTTCGCGCCCCCGCCGCCGGTGGACTGCACCACCCTGGTGATCCGCCGGGTGGCGGTCAGCCGCCGGGCATGAGGCCGGCCGCCACGGCGGCGCCCAGCTCCCAGCAGGCGTCGCGGTCGGCCGGCGTCGGCGGGCCGGTGACCGACACCGGCGCCTGGGCCAGGGTCCACCGCAGCCCGGTCACGATCTTGTCGATGCCCCGCAGCGCGCCGGTCGTGTCGTCGTTGCCGTGGACGTAGACGCCGTAGGGGCGCCCGACCGTGGCGTCGAGGCACGGGTAGTAGATGGTGTCGAAGAAGTGCTTGAGCGCGCCGGCCATGTAGCCGAGGTTGGCGGGCGCGCCGAGCACGTAGCCGTCGGCCTCCAGCACGTCGAGGGCCGTGGCCACGAGCGCCGGGCGGGCCACGACCTCCACGCCGGTGATCTGGGGGTCGGTCGCGCCGGTCCGCACCGCCTCGAACAACGTGTGCAGCGTGGGCGACGGCGTGTGGTGGACGATCAGCAGCCGGGCCATCCGGCGGTGACGCTAATGCTCGGTGGTGCGGTAGTCGCCGAAGGGCTCGTCGCGCTCGGTGAGGGCGGCGACCAGGCCCTTGGTCTGCGCCTCGGTGATGAAGGCCTGGAAGCTCGGCTGGTGGATGGCGAGCGAGCACAGCTCGGTGCCCGAGCGGATGGCGGCCCGCAGGCCCATCACGTCCATGGCCCGGTGGACCGTCCGCTTGTTGAGCTGGACGATGTCGGGCGGCACCTTGGCCACCCGCCCGGCCACGGCCAGCACGTGCTCGTCGAGCTCGTCGATCGGGTAGGCGGCGTTGGCCCAGCCCAGGCGGGCGGCCTCGATGCCGGAGATCGAGTCGCCGGTCAGCATCATCTCCATCGCCGCCCGCATGCCCATGAACCAGGCGTGGAACTGCATGTCGGGAACCCCGAACCGCACGGCCGGGTAACCGATCTTGGCGTCGGTCGCGGCGTAGACCAGGTCGCAGCCGGTGGCCAGCTCCGACCCGCCGGCCAGGCAGTAGCCGTGGACCTGGGCGATGACCGGCTTGGCCAGGTCCCAGATCGACATCCAGCCCTCGGTGACGTGGCGGGGCCACTGGCCCTCGCCCGCGGCCGTGAAGAACGGCAACTCGGTGCCCTCGTTGCCGCCGCCGAGGTCGTAGCCGGCCGAGAAGCAGGTGCCGGCGCCGCGGACGATCGTGACCCGGACGGCGTCGTCGCCGTCGGCGGCGCGCAGGGCGTCGATCAGGGCGCCGCGCAGCGGGTTGTTGAGGGCGTTGCGCTTCTCCGGCCGGTTGAGGGTGAGCCGGCGGACACCGGGCGCGGGCTCGTCCACCAGCACCAGCGGTTCGCCGGCCGCGTTGGTGGCCGGGCCGCGGGCCGGGCCGTTGCCGTCGGGTTGCGCCCCGCCGCCGTAGCCGCCGCCGTAGTCGTCGCCGCTCACAGCCACTGGCCGAGCGAGTTGAGCAGGGCCTCGTTGGGCTGGTCTGGCAGCTCGGTGAGCGGCTGGCGGATCTCGTCGACCGTCGGCCCGAACCGGCGGGCGAGGGGTGCGAGGGCGTCGAGGTCGAAGCCGTAGACGTCGGCCGCGTTGCCGCCGAGCAGCCGCTGCAGCTCGGGGGGGTCGGTGTCGTGGAACAGGGCCCGCAGGTGCTCGCGGGTGAAGGGGGCGGTGCCCTCGTCGTGGGGGTAGTCGCTGCCCCACAGGAACTTGTCGAGCCCGATCTCGTGGCGGGCGGCGGCGTCGGCCGGGCCGGGCTGGCTCACGCCCATCCACACGTTCTGGTGGAAGTACTCGGTGGCCGAGCGGGGCAGCACGTGCTCGGCGCCGTAGCGGATCTCGCCGGTGGCGCCCGTGTCGCGGATGCGGGCCAGCACCTTGTCGAGCCGGGCGAGCAGCGGCGGCACCCAGGCGCAGCCGCTCTCGGTGACGACCATGCGCAGCCGGGGGAACCGCTCGAAGACGCCCGACAGGATGAACTGCACCAGGGGACGCTGGGCGTAGAACGACACCTCGTTGATGTAGAGCAGCATCGACACGGGGTAGGGCCCGTAGTCGGGGACGCCGGTACCGCCGTGGACGTTGACGGGCAGCCCCAGCTCCTCGATCTCGGCCCAGAGGCGGTCGTAGGCGGGGTCGTAGAGGGGCTTCACCCAGGTCACGTCGGGGGAGACGTTGGGGAGGAGGATGCCGCCCCGCAGCCCGTGCTCCTTGATGAACCGCGCGTCCTCGATGGCGTCGTCGATGTCGTTGACGAAGATCTGGCCGATGCCGGCCCGCCGCTCGGGGAACTCGCCGCACCAGTCGACCAGCCAGCGGTTGTGGGCCCGGATGCCGGCCAGGCGGTGCGCGTACTCGTCGGGCTTGGGCGGCTGGGCGAACAGCACGAAGCTGGGGAAGAACGGCGGCACCGTGTTGGGGAAGACCACCTCGCCCACCACGCCGTCGGCCTCCTGCTGGCCGTTGCGCATCTCGTTGTCCCAGTTGCGGTAGCGCCGGGTGTCGCCCAGGTCGCGGAAGGGGTTGCGGTACTTGTCCCGCCAGGCGTCGAAGTCGTCGAGGAACCGCGGGTCGAGGTACTCGCGGTACTGCTTGTGGCTTCCCCCGGCGTGGCAGTCGGCCGAGATGATCGTGTACCGCTCGGCCTCGGTGGTGGCGGTCATGGTCCCAGTCTGATGTAGAACGCGTTCTCGCGCCAGCCCTTCAACCGCCGGTCCCGGCGACGGCGGGCAGATCGGCGCACAGGGCGGCCGGGAACGCCGGCACCGTCGCGGCGATGGCACCGCAGCCCGGGCCGGGGTCGCTCCCCACCGCCACCCACTCCTCGCCGACCACCTGCCAGTACATCCGGCGGACCCGGCGGCCGGCGCACGGGTTGTGCTGCGGCTCCCCGGTGACCGGGCAGTCGCCCGCGCCGTAGTCGACGTCGACCACGGCCCAGGCGCCGTCGCAGCGCGTGTTCGCCATGCCGAAGTGGCGGGGCACGTCGGCGTTGGCGATGAAGTCCCGCAGGTTCTCGCACGACGCCGGGGTGGTGATGCAGGTCATGACCACGTGCCCGCAGCCGACCCAGGCGCCGTCGCGGATCCAGAACTGCGCGCCCATGCCGTCGCGCACCACCCGCTCGCCCACCGGCGCGGCCAGCGGCACGACCGCGGTGCGGGGCGCCACGTCGCAGCCCTCGAACGGCGAGCGGGCCGCGCCCGTGTAGTCGACGTAGACGACGATCTCCGACGGGTACTCCTCCAGCCGCGGCGCCACCTCCACCGCGCAGGCGCCGGTGGCGCCCTCGACCGGCAGCGGGTCGGTCACGATCGTGAGCTCGGCGTCGGTCGCCCCGACCACGTCGTCGATGCCGGTGAAGTCGGTGCCGCCCGGCGCGGCGGTGGCGCCGGCCGAGTCGCCCGCCTCCGTGGTGCCGTCCGGGCCGCCGCCACAGCCGGCGATCGCCGCGAAGGCGAGCGCCGGGGCGAGGGCGAGCGCCCGGCCGAGGCGCCGGCCGACGATGCGGTGCATGGCCCCAGCGTCCCAGGCCGGGGCGGCGCCGACCATGCGGGCGAGCCCCCATCGCCCGGTGGGGCCTTGACCCCGGACCGGGGTACGGCCCGTAGCGTCGTCGCCATGGACGCCCTCACGCTCGGGGCGCTGGCCCG
>DASSGC010000449.1:0-6771 GCA_035693765.1 Acidimicrobiales bacterium | reverse complement strand
AGATCACGCCGGCGCGTGTCACCCGTGCTGCGTTGCCGGTCGGCCGAGCTGTCAAGCTGGGGCTTCCACGCCAAATCCCCACGCGTAGGCCGTGGCGAGCGCCCCATCCGCTCGGCCTCTGAGCCCACGCGGCGCCGCCGTCCTGCGGCCGGGGTCAGGCCGGTTCGACGAGGTCCGCGGCGGGCTCGATCCGGCCGCCGCGCAGGTGGAGCGTGCGGTCGGCGGCGGCGGCGACGCGCTCGTCGTGGGTCACGACGAGGACGGCGCGACCCTCGGCCGCCAGGCCGGCGAGGAGGGCGACGACGCGCCGGGCGTTGTCCTCGTCGAGGCTGCCGGTGGGCTCGTCGGCGAGCACGATCTGCGGGTCGTTGGCGAGCGCCCGGGCGATGGCGACCCGCTGCCGCTCCCCGCCGGACAGCTCGGGCGGGGTGCGGTTGCCGAGCTCCCCGACCTGGAGCTTCGCGAGCAGGTCGTCGGCCCGGCGGCGGCGGGCCGCGGCGCGCCGCCGGGTGCCGAACATGGCGACCTGGACGTTCTGCGCGGCGGTGAGGTGGGCCAGCAGGTTGTGGAGCTGGAACACCAGCCCGACCCGGTGGCGCCGGAGCCGCGCCAGGCGATGGGACGTCGCCAGGTTCTCGCCCGCCAGCACGATGGTCCCGGAGGTGGGGGCGTCGAGCGCGGCGAGCAGGTGGAGCAGGGTCGACTTGCCGCTGCCGGACGGCCCCGTCAGGGCGACGAGCTCGCCGGCGGCGACGCTGAAGGTCACGCCGTCGAGCACCGGCGGGCCGTGCGCGGCGAAGCGCTTGACGACGTCGGTGACCACGATGGACGGGGCGCCGTCCCGGTCGACCGGCGGGCTCTCGTCCACGGCGAGAGCGGGGGCGTCACTCATGGCGCAGCGCCTTGATCGGTGACAGGGTGGCGGCGCGCAGGGCCGGGTACAGGGCGCCGAGGTTGGCGACCACGAACGCGAACACGAGCGCCCGCGTGAACACTGCGGTCGTGTACTCGGGGTCGAACACGCCCTCCAGGTCGCCCACCCGGGTCAGGATCTCGCTGAGCGCGACGCCGATGACCAACCCGAGGACGGCGCCGAGCAACGCGAGGGAGACCGCCTCGCCGAGCACCAGCAGCAGCAGCCGGCCGCGGCTCCAGCCGATGGCGCGCAGGGTGCCGAACTCGCGGATGCGCTCGTAGTACGACAGCAGCGACGTGGTGAGCACGCCGCTGGTGCCGATGACCAGGGCCAGGATGATGCCGCCTGCGTTGGCCGCGGTGAGCAGCACCAGGTTGCGGTCGACCCGGCCGAAGTCCGACTCCGACCGGACGGTGGCGAGCTGCGGGTTGGCCTCCTCGATGCGCGCCCGCACGGCCTCGATGTCGGCCCCCTCCCGCACCTGGACGAAGGCCATGGTGAGCAGCCCCGGCTGGCGGTGCGCCTCCTGGAGGGCCGCCGGGGGGAACATCGCCGAGGCGTCCGCGATCGGCTGGCTGCTGGAGTACAGGCCCACCACCCGGTAGCTGCGGTCCTCGATCGTGAACGTGCCGCCGACGTCCAGGCCGAGGTCGCGGGCGACGCGGTAGCCGAGCGCCACCTGGTCGGTGGCCGCGTCGTCGTAGGCCGTGCCCTTGACGATGTTGATGCCGTACGCCGCCATCTGGTCGGCCTGCACGCCGATCTCGAGGAACAGCGGGTGATCGGCGTCGAGCTTGCTGGCCACGACGATCACGCCGATCGCCCGCTCGACGTCGGGATCCGCCGCGATGCCCGCGACGTCACCGGCGTCGACGTTGGACGACAGGACGTCGGCGACGCCCTTCTGGGCGACGCTGAAGTCGGCCTCGGCCGTCTTCAGGATGGCGACCGCCGACTGCCGCAGGCTGAACGTGAGCACGCCGAGCGTGACCATGGTGGCGATGCCGATCGCCACCGCCAGGGCGGTGAGCACCGAACGCATCGCCCGGGTCCTGAGGTTGTGGACTACCAGCCGGGGGAACCGCACGCTTCGCCATCCTTCGGCCCGTGGCCGGCACCCCGGTCACCGTCCGGTCGTGCCGAGATGACGGTACGTCGGGGGTCGGCGCCCTTGTAGGGCACATGGTCACAGCCGCCGCCCGGCCGCCGCCGCGCTGCAAGCGGGTTCCAAGCCGCCGGGGGCCGGGCACCACCGTTCTCCAAGCGCCGGGTGCGACGGTCGGCGCATGGCGACGACACCGAGGGCGCCCGACCGCCCACCCGAGCTGACGGCGTTCACCGTCGTCCACCGCGCCCTGCGCCGCGACGCCGCCCGCCTGGCGGCGGCCGCCGCCGGCCTGCAGGGTGGCGACGCACGGCGCGCCCGCGCGCTGCGGACCTGGTACGGGGAGTACCGGGCCCAGCTGGCCGCCCACCACAGCCTGGAGGACGAGCTGTGGTTCCCGGCGCTGGCCGAGCACGTCCCCACCTTCGACCGGCACGCCGGGCGCCTCGCCCGCGAGCACGCCGCGCTCGACGACGCGTCGGACCGGCTGACCGCGGCGCTCGACCGCCTGGCCGCCACCGGCGCCGGCCCCGAGGCGGTCGGCCCCGCCCGGGACGCCGCCGGCGAGCTGAGCGCCCTGCTCGACGGCCACCTGCGGTTCGAGGACGGCGACATCCTGCCGCTCTACCTGCGGCACTTCACCCGGGACGAGTACGCCGAGATCGAGCGCCGCTCCCGGAAGCGCCTGGACCTGCGACGCACCCCGTTCGCCGTCCCATGGATCCTGGGGGCTGCGACCCCCGACGAGCGCGCGCGGCTGCTCGCAACGGCGCCGCGCGCGTTCACGCTGCTCTGGTTCGCCACCCGCCACCGTCAGGCACGGCTGTCGGCACGCGCGCTCGGGCCCGACATGCAGGAGGTCAACTGATGCTGCACAAGCTCGTGAGCTGGAGCTACGACCGGAGACGCCGGGTCGTGGCGCTGTGGGTGGCCGCCCTCGTGGCCGCCTCCGTGCTCGCCGGGGTCGCCGGCGGGGACAACGAGGTCGACTTCACCGTCCCCGGCAGCGACTCGGCCGAGGCCGTCGAGCTGCTCCAGGCGCGGTTCCCGGAGTTCGCCGGCGGCACCGTCGACGTGGTGTACACCGCACCCGGCGGGGCCGCCGACCCCGCGGTCGCGGCCCGGGTCGCGCAGCTCGCCCGTGACATCGCCGACGTCGACCACGTCGTGGCGGCCCAGCCGGGTCCGATCGCCCCCGGCGGGGAGGCGGGCCTGGTGCAGGTGCGGTTCGACCTGGCCGCCGAGAGGCTGCCGGCCGAGTCGGTGGAGCGTGTGATGGACCTGGCGGGCGCCGCCGAGGGCGACGGGCTCCGTGTGGAGCTGGGCGGCTATCCCATCGAGATGGCGGAGCAGCGGGAGGCCGGATCCGAGTCGGTCGGCCTGGTGGCGGCCATGGTGATCCTGCTGGTGGCGTTCGGCTCGGCGCTGGCGGCGGGCCTGCCGCTCGTCGTCGCCGGCTTCGGCCTCGGTGTGGCGCTCGGTGGCGTGTGGCTGACCGCCAACGTGCTCGACATCCCCGACTTCGGCGTGCAGATCGCGACGATGATCGGCATCGGCGTGGGCATCGACTACGCACTGTTCATCGTCACCCGCTACCGGTCGGCCCTCGCCCAGGGCCACGAGCCGCGGGATGCCGTCGTCCTCGCCGGCTCGACCGCCGGGCGGGCGGTGGTGTTCGCCGGCAGCACGGTCGTGATCTCGATCTTCGGCCTGGTGCTCATGGGCCGGGACTACCTGTGGGGCGTTGCCGTGGCCACCTCCCTGGCGGTGACCGTGGTCGTGCTGGCGTCGGTCACCGTCCTGCCCGCCCTGCTCGGGTTCACGGGCCGCTCGATCGACCGGCTGCGGCTCCCGTGGTTCCGCCACGACGTCGAGGGCCGCCGCACGCTGTCGTGGCGCTGGAGCCGCATCATGCAGCGCCGGCCGCTGGTGGCCGGGCTCGGCGCCCTGGCCGTGCTGCTCGTGCTGGCTGCGCCCGTCGCCGACCTGCGCTTCGGCATGCCCGATGCCGGCAACGGGGCGGGCGACCTGACGAGCCGGCAGGCGTACGACCTGATGAGCGACAGCTTCGGGCCCGGGGCCAACGGGCCGCTGCTGGTGGCCGTCGACCTCGCCGGGGTGGATGGCAGCGGCCGGCCGGCCGCCGTCGACCGCATCGTCGCCGGCGCCGAGGGTGCGGCGGGGGTGGCGGCGGTCCTCCCGCCGGTGCTGAACGACACGGGCGACGCCGCGGTGGTCACGGTGGTGCCCACCACCGGACCGCAGGACCAGGCCACCGAGGATCTGGTCCACGCGCTGCGGGACGACGTCCTGCCCGCGGCCGTCGGCGGCAGCGGCGCCGAGGCGTCGGTGGGCGGCACCACCGCCGGGTTCATCGACGACAGCGAGCAGACGGCCAGCCGGCTGCCGCTGTTCATCGGGGGCGTGGTGGTCCTGTCGTTCCTGCTGCTGATGTCCGTGTTCCGGTCGCTGGCCGTCGCCGTCAAGGCGGCGGTGATGAACGTGCTGTCGATCGGTGCGGCCTACGGCGTCATGGCCCTGGCGGCCAACGGCGGCTGGCTGGGCGACCTGGCCGGCATCGAGGACGCCACACCGGTGCCGGCATGGCTGCCGATGACGATGTTCGCCGTGCTGTTCGGTCTGTCCATGGACTACGAGGTGTTCCTGCTGTCCCGGGTGCGCGAGGAGTACGTGCGGACCGGCGACAACCGGGCGGCCGTGGCCGACGGGCTGGCCAACACGGCCCGGGTCATCACGGCCGCGGCGGCGATCATGGTCACGGTGTTCGGCGCCTTCGTCATGGAGGACGCGGTGTTCCTCAAGCTGGCGGGCATCGGCCTGGCGACGGCCGTGTTCGTCGACGCCACCGTCGTCCGGATGGTCCTGGTGCCGGCCACGATGGAGCTGCTCGGCGACCGCAACTGGTGGCTGCCCCGCTGGCTCGACCGGCTGCTGCCCCGGGTCGACGTCGAGGGCGAGGCCGTCGTGCCCGGGCCGGCCCCCGTCACGGCGGGGGCGGGCGACGAGGCGGCCGACCTGGAGCCCGAGCCCGTGCCGGCGCGGTAGCCGCGACGGCCGGGCGGGCGGCGGCCAAGCCGCCGGGCGCCGCCCGCCCCGGTCGGCCCGCGAGCGGGCCGGGTGCCACCTTCCCCCGGGGTGGCACCCGGCCCGTGCCGCGCCCGGGGGGGTGTCCCCATGTTCTTGTCAAGGGGTCAAGCGGCGATTTCTAGGTCTGAGCGTTGGTCGGAGGTGAGGTAGTGCTGGCCGGTTCGGAGCATGGCGAGGATGACGTTGCAGCGGCGTCGGGCGAGGCAGATCAGGGCGGCGTTGTGCTTCTTGCCTTCGGCTCGTTTGCGGTCGTAGAACGCCTTGGACTCGGGCGAGCGCAGCGACGCGAACGCGGCGAGGAACATGGCGTTCTTGAGCCGGTGGTTGCCGCGTCGGCTCTTGGACTCGCCGTTGAGCGACTTGCCGGACTGGCGGGTCACCGGAGCGAGACCGGCGTAGCTGGCGAGCTTGGAGCCGTTGGCGAAACGGGAGCCGTCACCGATCTCGGCGAGGATCCTCGCCCCGGTGCGCGGGCCGATCCCGGGCAGGCTCACCAGCAGACGACCGAAAGGGTGCGCGAGGAAGACCTCCTCGATCTCACCGGCCAGGGCGTCACGGCGCATGTGGGCCCGGTCGAGCTCTCCGGCGAGCTCGGCGACCACCCGGCCGATCGTGGCCTCGGCGGGCAGCGTGACGGTCTGCGCGTCGAGCGCGGCGGTCACGGCCTCGGTGAGCTTGCCAGCAAGCCGTGGCGAACGGGTCTTGATCGTCTTGGTGATCCGGGTCCGACCCGCCGAACCCAGGGCGGTCGGGGTCGAGTACTTGACCAGCAGGTCCCGCACACCGCCGTAGGCCAGGCGGGAGCCGACTGCGCGCTCAAGCGCCGGGGAGATGCTGGTCAGAGCGTCACGGAGACGGTTGGTCAGCCGCGTGATATCGGCGGCGAGGTCGATGTCGAACCCGTTGAGCACCCGCAGCCCGTCGAGCAGCTCATCGCTGCCGACATCGAGCCAGTGGACCTGACGGCGCCGCATCCTCGCGGTGTCCGCGATCACGAACGCGTCCCGCCGGTCGGTCTTGGCCTCACCGGGGTACAGGTCCGCGGCCCGGCGCATCACCAGGCCGGGTACGTAGGCGACCGGCACCTGTCGCCGGCGGGCCACCGCGATCGCGAGCTGAGCGATCGAGCCAGGCTGATCGATCACCAACCCAGGCGTCCCGTGCCCGCCCGCACGCTCCAACAACGCCTCAAGATCGGCCTCGTCATTCGCGATCGACCGAGCAAACAGCGCCTCGCCCTCGTCGTCGAGGACATCAGCGAAGTGCTCCTCCTTGCCGACGTCCAGGCCGACCCACACGTCCACGTCTTGCGGTGTTGCCACCCTGTCTCCCCATGCTCGAACAGTTCCTGTCGGGAAGACCGTCCACGATGCGCTCGCCGTCATCCACCTTACGAACCAGCGATCAATCGCATGTCCCCATCAGAGGTTCACGCACCCAACCGTGCCGGCGGCAACACCCCCCAGGCCATCGAACTGACAGGGGGCAATGAGCCATACCGGCACCGCCGGACTTCCCAGGCCCTCAGCCTTGCTCAGGGCCTACGAGAAAGGTAAGGGGGTCAGCCCCGGGCGCAGGGCGCGCCGAGGCGGCGGGTCGCGCTCGACCAGGCGGGGTGGCCGGACTGGGGCCAGTAGTCGCC